>JBILCO010000054.1:0-9638 GCA_044353075.1 Burkholderiaceae bacterium | reverse complement strand
ACCCATCTCAGGTAATCAGAAAAAATCGTCTTCGCGCTGGTGCCTGACCGCGAGTATGGTGACGCCTTTGTCATCAATTTCAAACAGGGCCACGTAGCCAGTGCTACCAAAAGGAATGACAAGTTCTCTGACAAAGGGATTGTCGGGGACCGCCTTTCGACATGACCATGGAAAATCGGTCAGGAAATCGATACTTTTGGCGATCGCTTTTCGCGCTCGTCTGGCCGCAGCGATATCTCGCTCGACCAGAAATTCAAAGAGCCGTCGCAAATCTTCTTTCGCCTCTCTGGTAAAGCGAACGCGAAAACTCATTTGCCGTGCTTGTCGCGGACGGTGGTCAGCACTTCGTCGAGCTCAGCCAGCACTTGCCCTGCTGTGTAGTACTCGCCGGAGCTCCTGGCAGATTCACCAGACCGCAAGCCCCGTTCAATAAATTTCTGTTGAAGATTGCGGTGCTGTACTTGCTGACGAATCGATTGCTCAACGAAGCCGGATAGTGTTTCTCCGTCACGCAGTACTTTTTCGGCTGCCTGACGCAGCTCAGGATCCACCCTAACGGAAGGAAAAGTGGAAGATTTCATCGGCACCCCCAATGCATTGCAATTGCGATGCATTATGCACTCACCATCGACTTTGGGCAATCCAGTGCCGCCACTGCATCGGGCAAGCCTGATCAGGGCCTGCCACTCGTGATGTCACTTCAGACGGCAAAAAAATCGTTGCGACTTGAATCAGTATCAATCCAATAATCGGAACAACAACCCATCATGGCACTTCGACCGGAGGTGTCATGTTCTGGGAAAGAAAACTCGCGTCGTGGATCGCCAGCATGCGCAGCCAGTCAGCGCTGCCTTTGCGTATACAGCTGTGGAATGGCAGGCATTTTGATCTGTCAGTCCGTGCACCGGAAGTGACGATTCATGTGCCACGACCATCGGCGCTGCCATACCTGTTCAATCCTTCGCTCGCCAATCTGGGTCGGGCTTATGTGGAAGGCACACTGGAAGTCGAAGGCCATCTCCGCGCCGTCATCGATGTCGCCAATGGTCTCTCGCAGCAGGCGCTTGCTAAAACACCGGGCCGGGCAAAACGTTGGTTCAGCACGCTCTCGCACAGCCGACGCGAGGATGCAGCGGCCATCGCTTATCACTACGACGTATCCAACGAATTCTATGCAGCTTTTCTCGATCCAGGCATGGTGTATTCCTGCGCCTATTTTGAATCAGGCGCTGAAGACCTGGCCTCCGCACAGCTGAAAAAAATCGATCACATCCTGACCAAGCTACGCGTGCGCCCCGGTGACCGGCTGCTGGACATCGGCTGCGGCTGGGGCTCGCTGGTGATGCGGGCTGCCGAAAAATTTGGCGCGATATGTACAGGTATCACGCTGTCGAAAAATCAGTGTGAACTGGCGACGGAGCGCGTTCACGCAGCCGGGTTGTCGGACAGGGTCAGCATACGACTGGAAGATTATCGCGATGTCGACGGACGCTTTGACCGGATTACCAGTGTTGGCATGTTTGAGCATGTGGGTCTGAAAAATCTGCCGCTGTATTTTTCAGGTATTGCACGGCTTCTGAGCGATGACGGTCTGGCGATGAATCACGGCATTACCACCACCGATATTTACGAAGATGATGCACGCTACGGCGCGGGTGATTTTATTAACACGTATGTTTTTCCACAAGGTGAACTGCCGCACATCGGCAAGGTATTGAAGACAATGCAGGAAGGCGGACTGGAGACGCTGGACGTTGAAAATCTGCGCCGTCACTATGCGCGCACCTGCAGTCTGTGGGCGGAAAATTTTGAGCGCAATGGCGCGCACATACGCTCACTGGTCGATGAGCGCCGCTACCGGATCTGGCGTGTTTATCTGGCAGGATGTGCGCATGCTTTTCAGCATGACTGGATCAGCCTGTATCAGGTGGTCTGCGGTAAATCAGGGCGGGATGCGGGCGGGCTGGGCTGGTCAAGACGGTATATGTATCCGCCCGACCGGGTCAGTTCTTTTTCGCCCGAGACGCAAATACCTGCCTGAACTTCGTCACCTTCGGGGCCACCACGAAGGCGCAATACGATTGCATCGGATGATTGAGGAAATAATTCTGGTGATATTCCTCGGCAATATAAAAAACCGGCGCTTCCTGTAATTCAGTGACAATCGGCGCATCCCACACATGGGCCATCGCTGCGATGACTTCTTTGGCGGTGGCCATCTGCTGTTCAGCGTGTGTGTAAATCACGGAGCGGTACTGCGTGCCCACATCATTACCCTGTCGATTGAGCGTGGTCGGATCATGAATGGTAAAGAATATCTCGAGAATGTCGCGATAACTGACGAGGGTGTTATCGAAATTCAGACGGATGACTTCCGCGTGACCGGTGTTGCCTTCGCAGATTTGTTCATAGGTGGGATCAGGTGTGCGGCCACCGCTGTAGCCAGATTCGACGGTTTCCACACCATTCAGCTGCTGATAAACCGCTTCGGTACACCAGAAGCAGCCCCCACCCAATGTTGCGATTTCGATTGCCATGTTTATCTCCCGTTCAAGAGCCAGTGCGCTGCTGCAGGGACATCTGGTTATTTTTGTCCAGGCCCTCCACCGCAGCGAATTTCAGTTGTTTCGCCGCTTGCAAAGCCGGCAGAATTACGTTCGTCAATACGGACAACGAAAAAATCTGTTCGCCAACATACACCGAGTTGACATGTGGCGCCATCGCACTGAGCAGGTGATCAACGCTGAGTGAGTGCGGCTCGCCGTGATCCGATCTGAGCAGCAGCTGCGCACTGGTCGGTGGCTCGTCCACACATTCGGCATTGAAATGACACCAATCCTCCAGCAAGTGCTGCAGGGGCCGGGTGTTCATCCCGTCGACGACCATGCCGTCATCATGGACTACCAGCGACACTTTTTGTCTCCGCAGTTCAGCCCGCACGACATCGTCGCTGAGCGACTCCAGCGGCAACAGCGATGCACTCAGCCGCAGGAGCGCGAAATACAGGATCAGCGCATCCGGGTGACCGTTACCAACGTAGGCAACGATATCGCTCCGACGCACACCCCATTCACCCTGCAGCCGCGCGCACGCGCGCTCGATGCGTGACCAGAAGCGCCGATAGGTAATCACGCGATCGGGCAAGACATAGGCAATGGCATCAGGGTCTGTCTGTGCTTTTTGCTGAAGCAGTGCGAGCATGGCGGTGCAATTGTTAATTAGAAACATGATTGTAAAGACAAACCGAAGAATTTCTACGCAGAAAACTCGTTTTCCGCTTTTTAGGCATAATTCGGGGCCAATGCCCTAGTGAACGCCATGACCCAACCCGCTATCGCCACCCCAGCCAGTACCGCCGCTCTGCCAGAATTTGATGAGCGCCATTTCCGCAGCGCGCTGTCGCAATTTGCGACCGGCGTCACCGTGATCACTACGCGCGATGAGAATGGCGGCTTTTTCGGCATGACCGCCAGCTCCTTCAATTCGGTATCGCTGAAACCGCCACTGGTGCTGTGGAGTCTGTCGGCACAGTCGCGCGGCGTGCGTCTGTTTCAAGCGAATTCACACTATGTGATCAATGTGCTGGCCAGCGATCAGGCGCATCTGGCCGAGCGTTTTGCCAGCCGGGTCGACGATCGTTTTGAAGGCGTGGGATTTGATCTCTCACACACCGGTCTGCCGATACTGCAGGGCGTCTCAGCCTGGTTCGAATGCCACAACCGCAGTCGCCATCCGGAGGGCGACCACCTGATTCTGGTGGGAGAAGTCGAGCGCTGCGCGTATGAAGTCAAGCCCGGCCTTGTGTTTCATGGCAGCCGTTTTTCGCGCGTTGCGGAAATAGAGTAAGCCGCTCAGGCCTTCAGTAAACGGTCAATCACACCCGCCGAATCAAACGCTGCACGACGCAGCCGATCATTGACGCCCTGCCAGCGCTCATCCTGCGGTGGCTGCTCAACCAGAATGAGTTCACAAGATTTTTCATCCAGCGTACGCAGCGTGGCATACAGCGCATGCGCATACGCTTGCGGATCGGCGCTGAGTGGCAGACGAACTGCCGCGCCCGACTGCACAGCGATGTCGCTGTAATGCATTAACGCGAAACGTCGGCCTTGCGCTGTCAGGTGCTGCATCAGTTCAGGTAACTGGTCAGTGTCCACCAGCGCCAGTGGTGTACGCGGCGCATAGTGCGCATCCAGACTGCCCGACACACGCGGTGCAGTCTGATCTGGCAAGGAAGGTGCCTGACCCAGCACTTCTGCGATCTGTGCGGCGCTGATACGACCGGGGCGCAGCAAAACCGGGCCGTGCGTCTCAAGACGGGTGAGATCGATGATGGTGGATTCAATACCGACCTCGCTCTGTCCGCCATCCAGCACGCAAGCCAGCGGACTGTCGCCGGACGCAGCGGGCGCACCAAACTCATCGATCACATGCTGCGCGGTCGTGGGGCTTACATGGCCGAAGCGATTCGCGGACGGACCGGCAATACCGCCCTGCCCGTTTTTAAATACTGCCAGCAGTGCCTGCGCTACCGGATGCGAGGGGCAACGCACGCCAATCGAATCCTGTCCACCGGCGACCACGGCCGGTACCGATTCAGCGCGCGGCAAGATCAGCGTCAGTGGACCGGGCCAGAAAGCGGCGATCAGCTGCTGCGCTTGCAAGGGCACCTCACGCGCCCAGCGCTGAAGATCGGCGTTGCGGCCGACATGCACAATCAGCGGATGATCGGCAGGCCGGCCTTTGGCTGCAAAAATCGCGCGCACGGCATCCGGATTCTCGGCATCCGCACCCAAGCCGTAGACCGTCTCGGTGGGAAAGGCAACCAGCTTGCCTTCGGCCAGCAAGGTCGCGGCAGCATGTATGCGTTCGGCATCAGCGTGCAGATCAGGAGGCAAGTCAGCTTTCATACGCAAGGCGTCAAGTCGGGCGTCAGATCGGGCAGCACAAGATCGGGATGCATCAGGCCGCAATGCCGAGCTGCGTGCACGCCGCCTGCAAACTCTGCTGCGCTTGCGCGAGGGTAGGCGCAACGAAACTCACATGGCCCATCTTGCGACCGGGACGAGGATCATCCTTGCCATACAAATGCAGGTTCGCGCCGGGTAAAGCCAGCAGCTGATCCCAGGCGGGCTCGGACGGTGTGCTGCTGCCTTCCGTGAACCACAGATCGCCCAGCAAATTGAGCATGACCACCGGCGAATGCTGACGCGGATCACCCAAAGGCAGTCGCGCCATCGCACGCACCTGCTGTGCAAACTGGCTGGTGATGCACGCATCAATGGTGTAATGCCCGCTGTTATGAGGTCGCGGCGCCATTTCATTCACCACCAGCGAACCATCTTTCAATACAAAAAATTCGATACAGAGCACGCCCACATAATCGAGGCGCGCAATAATTTCCAGCGCGGCGGCCTGCGCGCGGGCAGCGCCATCCGCGGTGACATTCGGTCCGGGTACCGTCGTGGTGAACAGTATGCCGTCGCGGTGTACGTTTTCTGCAATCGGATACACCACCGCTTCGCCATCGGCACCACGCGCGGCCAGCACCGAAATTTCATAGGCCAGCGGCAGCATTTTTTCCAGCACACAGACCACGCCGCCCAATCGTTCAAAGGCCGCTTTGACTTCGTCCGGCGAACTGACGCGGACCTGGCCTTTGCCGTCATAGCCCAGGCGCGCGGTTTTCAAAATGCCGGGGAACAGCGACGGATCGATCGCATCAATATCGACTATCGATGCAATCGCATGATGCGGTGCAGGCAGCACGCCGGACTTGCCGCCGCAATCGATGAAGAATTTTTTTTCCGCCAGACGGTCCTGCGCGACCGACACACAAGCCGCATTCGGCGCAACAAAACTCTGCGCGGCCAGCGTTGCCAGACTGGGTGCGGGCACGTTTTCAAATTCGGTGGTGACAGCCACACATTGCGCACCCAGCTCGGCCAATGCTGCGGCATCGGTATAACTGGCGCACAGCAAATGATCGGCCGCATGACCGGCGGGACAATCGGCAGCAGGTTCCAGCACCGCGACTTTATAGCCCATGGCCTGCGCCGCATGCGCGAACATGCGACCCAACTGGCCACCTCCCATCACACCCAGCCAGGTGGCGGGTGAGGCTTGCGGTTTGAAGGATGAGGCAGACGGTGATGCTTTGTTCATTCGGGCAGTTTCATGGCCATGGCGGCCTCGGTTTGCTGAGCGCGGAATTGCAGCAGTTTTTCGGCAAGTGCAGAATCATCAGCGGCCAGCATCGCGACCGCGGCCAGCGCTGCGTTGGCAGCACCCGCTTCGCCAATTGCGAACGTCGCGACCGGTATGCCTTTGGGCATTTGCACGATGGACAGCAGCGAATCCTCGCCACGCAAATATTTAGACGGTACCGGTACACCGAGCACCGGTACTATCGTTTGCGAGGCAATCATGCCGGGCAAATGCGCTGCGCCACCCGCGCCGGCAATAATCGCGCGCAATCCGCGTTCGCGCGCCGCTTTGGCGTAGTCGAACATCTGATCCGGCATCCGGTGGGCTGACAATACCTGCGCTTCATGCGCGATACCAAATTCCTTCAGTATGGCCACCGCATGCTGCATCACCTCCCAGTCAGAGGATGAACCCATCACGACGCCCACCACGGGCTTGTTCACTGTGCTCATGTCAGTCCTTCAGATGATGACCAGTCAGCCGGTACAGCGCTTCACGGTATTTGGCACCGGTTTTTTCAATGACGTCGGCCGGCAGTGCCGGCGCGGGCGCGGTCTTGTTCCAGTCTTTCAGCGTTTCGAGATAATCGCGCACGAACTGCTTGTCGAAGGAAGGCGGTGATCCGCCCGGCGCATACGAATCCGCGGGCCAGAAGCGCGAGGAATCGGCGGTGAGCACTTCATCCATCAGGTGCAGGACGCCGTTTTCATCCAGACCGAATTCGAATTTGGTATCCGCAATGATGATGCCGCGCGTCGCCGCATAATCAGCTGCGGTCTGATACAGCTGAATGCTGATCTCGCGCATTTGTGCTGCCAGCACGGGCCCGATGCGCTTTTCCATCTCAACGAAACTGATGTTCTCATCATGCTCGCCAAGATCCGCTTTGGCCGCCGGTGTAAACAGCGGCTCGGGGAGTTTCGCCGCCATCTGCAAACCCGCAGGCAGAGGAATGCCGCATACTGCGCCGGTGGCCTGATAATCCTTCCAGCCTGATCCGATCAGATAGCCGCGCACCACTGCCTCGACCAGAATAGGCCGCAGACGCTTGGCCACGACGGCGCGTCCGCGCACTTGCTCTACTTCGTCAGCAGACACCACCGCCTCCGGCGCAACACCGGTCAGATGATTGGGGACGATATGTGCGAGCTTGTCGAACCAGAAGTCCGACATCTGATTGAGCACCTTGCCTTTGGCAGGAATGGGCTCGTTCATCACCACATCAAAGGCAGACAGGCGGTCGGAGGTCACGATGAGAATTTTGTCATCGCCAACAGCGTAGTTATCGCGGACTTTGCCACGGCCCAGCAGTGGCAGGGATTTAATGGTGGATTCGTAAAGACTGTTCATTATTTATTTTCGGGTGAAGCTATCAGTTAACAACCTGCGACAACTCGCCCTTCTTGTATTTCTCTGCCATTTTCTCCAGCGACAGCGTTTTGATCTTCCCCGCCTGACCTTCACAGCCAAACGACAGATAACGCGCCTTGACGATCTTCATCGCCGCTTCGCGAGCAGGCTTCAGATAATCGCGCGGATCAAATTTCGATGGGTTCTCGAACAGATAACGACGTACTGCCGCCGTCATGGCCAGACGGATGTCGGTGTCGATATTGATCTTGCGAACACCATGACGTATGCCTTCCTGGATCTCTTCCACCGGCACGCCATAGGTTTCCTTCATGTCGCCGCCAAACTGACGTATCTCAGCCAACAATTCCTGCGGTACGCTGGAGGAGCCGTGCATCACCAGATGGGTGTTCGGAATACGCGCGTGAATTTCCTTGATGCGATCAATTGCCAGAATATCGCCGGTCGGTTTGCGTGAAAATTTGTACGCGCCGTGGCTGGTACCGATCGCAATCGCCAGCGCGTCGCACTGAGTCTGGCGCACGAAGTCAGCGGCCTGACCTGCATCCGTCAGCAATTGCTCGCGCGTCATCGTGCCTTCGGCACCGTGACCATCTTCCTTGTCGCCTTTCATGGTTTCCAACGAACCGAGCACACCCAGTTCCGCTTCCACCGTCACACCAATCGCATGCGAAAAATCCACCACACGGCGCGATACTTCCACGTTGTATTCATAGCTGGCGACTGACTTGCCATCTTCTTCCAGCGAGCCATCCATCATCACCGATGAAAAACCGGAACGAATCGCTGCCATACACACTGCCGGCGACTGGCCGTGGTCCTGATGCATGACGATCGGAATATGCGGATAAGCTTCGACTGCCGCAGAAATCAGATGACGCAGAAAAGCTTCACCCGCATATTTGCGCGCACCGGCCGAGGCCTGCATGATGACCGGCGCACCAACCTCATCAGCGGCCGCCATGATCGCCGACACCTGTTCAAGATTGTTGACATTGAACGCTGGTAAACCATAAGCATTTTCGGCAGCATGGTCGAGCAGCTGGCGCATTGAAACGAGAGGCATAGTCAGAATCTCCGGAAATAAAAAATTATCGTTCACCAATCTTCGTGATCTTCAGGGCGTTGGTACCACCGACCTGCCCCATGGGCTCACCCCAGGTCACGACGATCATGTCATCTTTGCCTGCCAGCTTTTTGGCGACCAGCAAGGTCTCCACATCGGCCAGCACCTTTTCACGGTCTGCCGATGAGGGTTTGAGTTGCAGCGTATGGACATTGCGATACAGCGCAAGTTTGCGCTGGGTGGCCAGACTCGGCGTCATTGCATAAATCGGCATGCCGATATTGTGACGGCTCATCCACAGCGGCGTCGAACCAGACTCGGTGAGCGCAACGATGGCTTTTGCATGCAAGTGGTACGCAGTGAACAAGGCGCCATAGGCAATCGACTGATCGATGCGGGTGAAGGTCACATTCAGAAAATCCGCATCCAGCGACAGGTGCTCGGATTTTTCGGCTTCGGCACACACGGCGACCATAGTCTCCACGGTTTCGACCGGATATTTGCCGGCGGCGGTTTCCGCGGAGGTCATCACGGCGTCTGTACCATCAAGCACCGCATTGGCCACATCCGACACTTCGGCGCGTGTCGGTATCGCGTTTTGAATCATCGATTCCATCATCTGCGTGGCGGTGATCACGAGCTTGTTGCTCGCGCGCGCCATGCGAATCATGCGTTTTTGCAGCGCAGGTACCGCCGCATTACCGACTTCCACCGCCAGATCACCGCGCGCGACCATGATGCCGTCAGACGCATCGAGGATTTCCTGCAAGCGCGGGATCGCTTCGGCGCGCTCGATTTTTGCAATCATCTGCGGCTTGCGGCCATGCGCTTCACCGGCAATATTGGCCAGCTGTCGCGCCATTTCCATATCGGTCGCATTTTTCGGAAAAGACACGGCAACGAAGTCCGCACCGAGACGCATCGCGGTCTTGATGTCTTCCATGTCTTTCGCCGTCAAGGCAGGCGCGGATAACCCACCACCCTGGCGGTTGAT
>JBILCO010000025.1:0-13277 GCA_044353075.1 Burkholderiaceae bacterium | reverse complement strand
GATTTCGTGATTGCCGCGACGGGAGCCATAGGAGTTGAAGTCTGCCTTCAGCACGCCGTTTTCCTGCAGCCACTTGCCTGCGGGACTGGATTCCTTGATCGAGCCAGCGGGCGAGATGTGGTCGGTCGTGATCGAGTCGCCGAACACACCCAGCGCGCGCGCGCCAGTGATGCCGGTGGCTGCCGCCTTGGGTTGCATCGCAAAATCTTCGAAGAAAGGTGGTTCGGCGATGTAAGTCGATTTGGGCCAGTTGTAAACCTGACCCTCCGCGACACCGCGAATGTCTTCCCACAGCTTGCCGGGCGCGCCCTTGACGTCGGCGTAGTTGGCCTTGAAAGTTTTCGCGTTCATCGCATGCTTCATCAGCTTGCCAATCTCGGCGCTGGTGGGCCAGATGTCACCAATGAAGACATCGCGACCTTTTTTGTCTTTGCCCAGCGGCTCTGTCATCAGGTCGATGGTTACATTGCCCGCGATGGCATAAGCCACGACCAGTGGCGGGGAGGCGAGGAAGTTCGCGCGGATGTTCGGATGAATCCGTGCCTCAAAGTTGCGGTTGCCCGACAGCACAGCGGCTGCAACGACGTCATTCTTGACGATGGCTTCGTTCATTGACGGCGTCAGGTCACCAGCGTTGCCAATACACGTGGTGCAGCCGTACGCGGTGACACCGAAGCCGAGTTCTTCGAGGTAAGGCAGCAGGCCGGCCGCCTCAAGATATTTGGTGACGACACGCGATCCGGGTGCCAGCGAGGTCTTGATATGACGGGGTACTGTCAGACCCAGGTTCACCGCTTTCTTCGCCAGCAGACCGGCAGCCAGCAGCACGCTGGGGTTCGATGTGTTTGTGCACGAAGTAATCGCGGCGATCAGCACGTCGCCGTTCTGCAGATTCACACCATCGGAGGTCGTATAAGTGGCATCAAGATCTTCGGCCTTCTTGTTGAAGCCGTTGTCGGCCACCGGCTTGGCGAAGAGCTCTCGGAAATTGTTTTTCACCTGGCCGATTTCGATACGGTCCTGCGGGCGCTTAGGTCCGGCGAGCGATGGTGCGACCGAGGTCAGATCGAGCTTGACCACTTTGCTGTAATCGATCTCGCCTGCTTTTGGAATGCCGAACAGGCCCTGCGCCTTGAAGTAGGCTTCGAAGGCATCAATCTCTGCCTTCGTGCGGCCCGTGCCGTGGAAGTAGTCGATGGTCGCTTCATCGACCGGGAAAAAGCCCATGGTCGCGCCGTACTCGGGTGCCATGTTGGCGATAGTGGCGCGATCAGTCAGCGAGAGCGTCTTGGTGCCTTCGCCGAAGAATTCGACGAACTTGCCGACCACTTTTTCCTTGCGCAGCATTTCGGTAATGGTGAGCACGAGGTCGGTGGCGGTCACGCCTTCGCGCAGGACACCGGTCAGGTTCACGCCCACCACATCGGGCGTCAGGAAGTAGACCGGCTGACCGAGCATGCCGGCTTCCGCTTCGATACCGCCCACGCCCCAGCCGACAACACCAATGCCGTTGATCATCGTCGTATGCGAATCGGTACCGACCAGGGTGTCAGGATAGTAGACACCGCTGCGTTCATGGACACCACGAGCGAGATACTCAAGATTGACCTGGTGAACAATGCCAAAGCCCGGCGGCACAACGCCGAACGTATCGAAGGCCTGCATGCCCCATTTCATGAACTGATAGCGCTCATTGTTGCGCTTGAATTCCAGTTTCATGTTCAGATCGAGTGCGTTTTTGTCGCGGAAATGGTCGATTTGGACAGAGTGATCGACCACGAGATCGACGGGCACCAGCGGCTCGATGTTTTTCGGGTTTTTACCCATCTTGGAGGCGACGCCGCGCATCGCAGCGAGGTCGGCCAGCAGCGGCACGCCGGTGAAGTCCTGCAGTACGACGCGGGCAACGACAAAAGGAATTTCGTCGGTACGGGCCGCGTTAGGCTTCCAGTTGGCCAGCTGACGTACGTGGGTCTCGGTGACTTTTTTGCCGTCACAATTGCGCAGCACCGATTCGAGCACGATACGAATCGATACCGGCAGGCGATCGATTTTCGTGCCCAGCGATTTTTGCAGCGCGGGCAGTGAATAGAATTGAGCCTTCTTGCTGCCGGCAAATTTGAATTCTTTGAGCGTATTGAGCGTGTTGTGCGACATGTCCTCTCCTTTTTAATCCGAAAAACTTCTTCAATTCAGCCGGGAGAAACATGCGCTGATGTCGCTCCCCGCTAACGTCTTGGTCGTTGTATGTCCCCTGTGCGGCATTCATTGGCAACCGGCGCGCCCAGCTTTCGGTCCAACAGCATGGCCTTGGCCGGTATGCTGATCCAGACGAGCCCGCTGCCTGAATGTTCGAAGCGGTGCGCACCTGTCGTCGTTGGAACCCGTTGCATCTGGTAGGCGCCGCCGCCCCAGTGCAATTCGATGACGTCATCGTTGTTCTGATCTCCGAAAATGGCCATACGCTTGCCGGATTCGCACATCATGTCCAGTGCCATCGCACCCGCCGAGGCAGTCAGAGCGACCGACCCAATCAGTACAGCAATCACTGCGCCAGAAATTGAGCTTCGCATGATGATCCTCCGGGTGCATGGTTTGCCTACATCAGGGCACCTGCCGTTTCCGGCAATCGCTGCCCGCTTTGTTTTGCTCTTTGCAGGACGGTCCAGTAATAACGGTAGCTGGCGCGATCATGCAATGTTGACTGGTACTGAATCGGTCCCCATCCGGCAGATTGCGCTGCCAGCAGTATCGCTGTGGCGTCCTCGGTTTCTCCGATCGCCGGGGCGAAGGCTTTTACGATCGGTGCAATCTGATCGGGATGAATGCTCCACATACGCCCGTAACCCAGCGTCTGCGAGGCCTCCAGCGCATCGCTACTGACGACTGATAAGTCACGGATTTCAGTGCACACATTATGCGACGCTATTTTGCCGTGCGCATGGCAGGCTGCAGCAATTTCCAGTTTGGCACGCATGATCAGCGGATGACGGAACTGGCCGGGGCTGCGCATGGCCGTGTCAGGAATGGCGCCATAGTGAGCCGAGACAAAATCCATAATCCCGAAGGACAGGCACTCGACGCCCGGCAGTGCCGCAATGTCCCAGACTTCGTGCAGTGCACCATGCGTTTCGATCAGCACATGGATGGGGAGATCAGTTCGACCGGCGGCTTTGGCGTGCCGGTCAACCACGGAAATCGCCGCCTTCAGCTGCGCCAAGTCCTCGATCTTCGGGATGACCAGGTAGGCCAGCGTCCTGGCGGCAGTGGCACAGATGATTTGCACATCCTGCTCGAAATGAGGGCTGGCCGGGTCATGGACTCTTGCACCCACGCGCCCGTGGTGGTTCTCGTTGGATGCGATCAGTGCAGCGACCCGCTGCGCATGCGCGATTTCGTCGCCGGCTGCAGCGCCATCTTCGCAATCAAAGGTGATGTCGAAGACGGGCCCGAGCTGCTGCTGTAGCGCCAGTGACTTGCGCATGAGTTTTTCCGACCCTGCATAGTGATCGCACACCGGCAGCGATACCGGTTGATGCTTTCCCTGGAACAGAACGTCGGAAGGATGCATGAATGAAGAAAGGAAAAGAGCCCACGGAAGCGGGCTAACGGCGCATGCTCTCATGCAGCCGTCGCCCGATACAACTTACGGCAACAGATGTTTGACGCCTTCGCGCTCTTCGGTCAGTTCGTTGAGCGTGATGTCGATGCGTTCTTTGGAGAATGCATCAATTTCAAGACCCTGAACGATCTTGTATTCGCCATTGTCAGTCGTGACCGGGAAGCCGAACATGACATCCTTGGGAATGCCGTAGGAACCGTCTGAAGGAATGCCCATCGTGGTCCATTTGCCCTGTGTGCCGAGCACCCAGTCGCGCACATGGTCGATGGCGGCGTTGGCTGCCGATGCAGCAGAAGACAGGCCGCGCGCCTCAATGATTGCCGCGCCGCGCTTGCCGACGGTCGGCAGGAAGGTATCTTTGTTCCATGCGGCGTCGTTGATCATGTCTTTTACCGATTGGCCATCGATGGTCGCAAAACGATAGTCCGCATACATGGTCGGCGAGTGATTGCCCCAGACGCACAGCTTCTCGATGGCGGCCACCGGCTTGCCGGTTTTTGCAGCGATTTGCGAGAGCGCACGGTTGTGATCGAGACGCAGCATGGCGGTGAAATTTTTCGCCGGCAGGCTGGGTGCCGATTTCATGGCGATGTAGGCATTGGTGTTGGCGGGGTTGCCGACCACCAGAACTTTGACATTACGCGAAGCGACGGCGTCGAGCGCCTTGCCCTGCACGGTGAAAATTTGTGCATTCGCTTCGAGCAGGTCCTTGCGCTCCATGCCGGGGCCGCGTGGACGCGCGCCGACGAGGAGGGCAACATCTGCGTCCTTGAAGGCTGTCATCGGATCCGAGTGTGCGGTCATGCCGGCCAGCAGCGGGAATGCGCAGTCATCGATTTCCATCATCACGCCCTTGAGTGCTTTCTGCGCCTTTTCGTCGGCGATCTCGAGCAATTGAAGGATGACCGGCTGATCCTTGCCGAGCATATCGCCGTTCGCAATGCGGAACAGCAGTGAGTAACCGATCTGGCCAGCGGCGCCGGTGACGGCAACGCGCATGGGGGCTTTAGCCATGTTGAATCTCCAATGTGGTCGAAATGATAAGGAAGGGCGCCGCGGCACTGCCGCATTGATGCTCGAGAAACTTTGCTCGCGAGTTTAGGCGTCCGTCTTTACTCTGTCAATGCGTATCTTATATCTTATATAAGACATATTACCCCACAATTTTCTGGACGTTAAATGCTGATTTGTGGTGAAATTGCCCATCATGAATCAGACCGCTACTCCGGCCACCGTGCCCGGTACTGCCAACAATGTTGTTGGCGCCGGCGGACCTTCGCCCACGTTCAGCCCGCTTTATCAGCAAATCAAGGCGCTGATCACCCAGAGTCTGCAATCGGGCGAGTGGAAGCCGGGCGAACTTATTCCCAGCGAAGTCGAGCTGGCATTCCGATACAAAGTCAGTCAGGGCACCGTCCGCAAGGCCATCGACGAACTCTCCGCAGAAAATCTGGTCGTTCGCCGTCAAGGAAAAGGGACGTTTGTCGCGACTCACCACGAGGCCCGCGTTCAGTTCCGATTCCTGCGCCTGATGCCTGACGCCGGCGAGCCGCACCAGCCGGAAAACCGCATTTTTGAGGTCAAGCGTCTGAGGGCACCGGCCGAAGTCGCGCGTGTTCTGGATATCAAATCCGGCGACTCCGTAATTTATATTCGCCGCCTGCAGGTTTTCGAAGGTGTTCCCACCATTCTCGAAGAAATCTGGCTGCCTGGCGTGATATTCAAGGGACTGACGGCCGAGCGTCTTGCCGAATACAAAGGGCCAATGTATGGCCTCTTCGAGACCGAATTCGGCACCCCGATGGTGCGTGCGACCGAAAAGCTCAAGGCGGTGTCTGCCGATCCGGTGGCGGTGGAGCTACTGGGCGTGGCCAATGGAGAGCCGTTGTTGAGTGTGGAGCGCGTCGCGTTCACCTATGGCGATAAACCGGTGGAGCTGCGTCGTGCAATTTACGCTACCGCGCATTATCACTACCACAACGAGCTGATCTGAACCGATTGTTATCAATAATTCAAATAAAATGCATCGTTTGAAAAGCAGTCTGCTTTGCACTTGAAGATAGAATTCTGACCACTGTTGGTCCGGATACAGTAAAAAACCGTTGGAGAAGAAGCACATGCCTGAACCAAGCACGCCAAGACGTTTCACGAACATCCACGTGTCGCAGATCATTCGTTATCGCTTGCCCGCAGCGGGCATGGTGTCGATCCTGCACCGTATCAGCGGAGCGATGATGTTCTTGCTGCTACCGTTCATTCTGTATCTGTTCGATCTCAGCATCACTTCCGAAATTTCTTTCGCCGCATTGCAGGGCTTTGCGAGCCACTGGTTTGTCAAGCTGCTGATTCTGGCGATCAGTTGGGGCTATCTGCATCATTTTTGCGGTGGTATCCGTCATCTGATCATGGATGCGCACATCGGACTGTCGAAAGAAGGCGCGCGCAAATCTGCCAAGATAGTTTTCGTGGTCAGCCTCCCGCTGACCTTCTTGGTGGCGCTCAAACTGTACGGAGTATTCTGAGATGGCCAATAACAATATCGGACCCAAGCGTCTCGTCGTCGGTGCCCACTACGGTCTCAGAGACTGGCTCGCGCAGCGCGTGACGGCGATCGTCATGGCGGTATTTACCGTTGTGCTGCTGGTTCTTTTTCTCGGTGCGTCAGACTTCAGCTATGAGGGATGGGCTGGTCTCTATGCGCAGCAATGGTTCAAGATGCTTGCGTTTGTCACCTTTCTCGCCTTGTACTACCACGTGTGGGTTGGCATGCGCGACATCTGGATGGATTATGTGAAGCTGGTAGCGATACGTTTGCTGCTGCAGGCATTGACGATTCTATGGCTGGTCGGCTGTGCCGGCTGGACTGTGCAGATCCTTTGGAGAGTGTAATCGTGGCATCCATCAAATCCAGCATTCCTTCGCGTCGTTTCGATGCCGTTATCGTCGGTGCGGGCGGTTCCGGCATGCGCGCATCGCTGCAATTGGCCGAAGCCGGCCTCAACGTTGCTGTACTTTCCAAAGTCTTTCCGACGCGCTCGCATACTGTCGCAGCGCAGGGCGGTATTGGTGCCTCACTGGGGAACATGTCCGAAGACAACTGGTACTGGCACATGTTCGATACCGTTAAGGGCAGCGATTATCTGGGCGACCAGGACGCCATTGAATTCATGTGCCGCGAAGCGCCGAAAGTCGTGTACGAACTCGAGCACTTCGGCATGCCCTTCGACCGCAACCCCGATGGCACGATTTATCAGCGTCCTTTCGGCGGACATACGGCCAACTTTGGTGAAAAGCCGGTGCAGCGTGCCTGCGCTGCGGCTGACCGTACCGGTCACGCGATGCTGCACACGCTGTATCAACGCAACGTTCGTGCGAAGACACATTTCTTTGTTGAATGGATGGCCATCGATTTGGTGCGCGATGCCGAGGGCGATGTCGTCGGTGTTGTCGCGCTTGAAATGGAAACCGGCGATGTGATGGTGCTTGAAGCGAAGACCACTGTCTTTGCGACCGGCGGTGCGGGTCGCATCTGGGCCGCATCCACCAATGCATTCATCAACACGGGTGATGGTATGGGCATGGCGGCACGCGCCGGCCTGCCACTGGAAGACATGGAGTTCTGGCAGTTCCACCCGACCGGTGTGGCCGGTGCGGGTGTGCTGATTACCGAAGGTGTGCGCGGCGAGGGCGGTATTCTGATCAACAGCGAAGGCGAGCGTTTCATGGAGCGTTATGCGCCAACGCTGAAAGATCTTGCGCCGCGTGATTTCGTGTCGCGCTCCATGGATCAGGAGATCAAGGAAGGTCGTGGTTGCGGGCCGAAGAAAGATCATGTGTTGCTCGATTTGCGGCACATTGGTGCGGACACCATCCGCAAACGCTTGCCGTCGATTCTGGAAATCGGTCACAAGTTTGCGAACGTGGATGCCACCAAAGAGCCGATTCCGGTCGTGCCGACCATTCACTATCAGATGGGCGGTATTCCGACCAATATTCACGGTCAGGTCGTCGCGCCTAAAAACGGCAAGCAGGAAGTGGTTCGCGGGTTGTACGCGATTGGTGAATGCGCGTGCGTATCGGTCCACGGTGCCAACCGCCTGGGTACGAATTCGCTGCTCGATCTGCTGGTGTTTGGTCGCGCCGCTGGCAACCACATCGTTGCGAGCAAACTGAAAGAACAAAGCAACAAGCCTTTACCGGCTGATGGCGCGGATCTCGCCCTGTCGCGCCTCGCGCATCTCGAGGCCTCCACCGGTTCCGAGCGGGTTCAGGATGTCGCCAACGATATTCGCAAGACCATGCAGCACTACTGCGGTGTGTTCCGCACGCAGGAACTGCTGGATCAGGGTGCGAAAGAAATCATGGCACTCGATGAGCGCCGCAAGCAGGTGTCGTTCAAGGACAAATCCAAGGTCTTCAATACCGCGCGAGTGGAGGCCCTTGAGCTGGACAACCTGATCGAAACGGCCAAAGCAACGATCGTATCGGCGGCTGCGCGCAAGGAGTCCCGCGGCGCGCATGCGCATCGCGATCATGACAAGCGCGATGACGAGAACTGGATGAAGCACACCCTGTGGTTCTCCGAAGGCAACCGCCTCGATTACAAACCCGTGGTCACCCAGCCGTTGACCGTTGAAACCTTCAAGCCCAAGGCTCGTACTTTCTAAGGCCGCACATACCATGACACGCACAGTCAAATTCCAGATTTATCGTTACGACCCGGACAAGGACGCCAAGCCCTACATGCAAGACCTCACGGTCACGCTGCAGGATACGGACAAGATGCTGCTGGACGCGCTGCAGCGCATCAAGGCCGATGTTGACGATTCGCTGGCCCTGCGCCGCTCGTGCCGCGAGGGCGTTTGCGGCTCCGACGCCATGAACATCAACGGCAAAAACGGTCTGGCCTGCACGACTAATCTCAATGAGCTGACCGAGCCCATCGTGCTGCGCCCGCTGCCCGGACTGCCCGTCATCCGCGACCTGATCGTCGATATGACGAACTTCTTCAAGCAGTATCACTCGATCAAGCCCTTCCTGGTCAACACCACGATTCCGCCGGAAAAAGAGCGTTTGCAGATGCCGGAAGAGCGTGAAGAGCTCGACGGCCTGTATGAATGCATTCTGTGCGCTTGCTGCTCGACCTCTTGCCCGTCGTTCTGGTGGAATCCCGATAAATTCGTGGGTCCTGCGGGCTTGCTGCAGGCTTACCGCTTTATTGCGGACAGTCGTGATGAAGCGACCGGTGAGCGCCTCGACAATCTGGAAGATCCTTATCGTCTGTTCCGGTGCCACTCGATCATGAACTGCGTCGATGTCTGCCCCAAGGGTCTGAATCCGAACAAGGCGATCGGAAAAATCAAAGAGCTGCTGGTTCGACGCACCGTGTGATGGAAGCTGCGAAGCATCAGGATGATCCGGCAAAACGCGCAAGGCTGCGTTGGCGCAGCCGTCGTGGTTTGCTGGAAAATGACTTGATACTGACTCGCTTTCTTGACGCACACGAGGAGCAGCTAACTGATGACGAAGTGGATGCGCTGACCCGGCTGCTGACATTGCCCGACAATGATTTGATGGGATTGCTACTGGGGCAGGGCGAGCCCGATGAAGAACTCGATAGACCCCATGTGCACGCGCTATTGGCGCGGCTCAGACTGGCCTGATCCTCTGAGGGTCGGTCCGACAAATTTTTATTCACTACGATTTCTCTTGAACCGAAGGTGCAGCCATGACCCAATCCGACGCCAAAGCAACCTTGTCCTTCTCTGATGGTTCGCCATCGCTGGAGTTTCCGATCTATAAAGGCTCCATCGGCCCAGACGTGATTGACATTCGCAAGCTCTACGGATCCAGCGGAAAATTTACCTACGATCCGGGCTTCATGTCCACCGCGGCTTGTAATTCATCGATTACCTACATTGATGGCGACAAGGGTGAGCTGCTGTACCGCGGCTATCCGATCGAGCAGCTGGCCGTGAACTGCGATTTTCTGGAAACTTGCTACCTGCTGCTGAATGGTGAGTTGCCGAACGCGACGGTAAAGAAAGACTTCGTCGATACCGTGACCCGTCACACCATGGTGCACGAGCAGATGCAATTCTTCTTCCGGGGTTTCCGTCGCGATGCGCATCCGATGTCGGTGCTGGTGGGTACCGTCGGCGCACTCGCGTCGTTCTACCATGATTCGCTCGATATCAACGATCCGCATCATCGCGAAGTTTCGGCGATTCGTCTGATTGCCAAGATGCCGACGCTGGTGGCCATGGCCTACAAATATTCAGTGGGTCAGCCTTTCGTTTATCCGCGCAACGATTTGTCTTATAGCGCAAACTTCATGCGCATGATGTTCGCTACACCTGCTGAAGATTACAAGATCAATGACGTGCTGGTCCGCGCGCTGGATCGCATCCTGATTCTGCATGCGGATCATGAGCAGAATGCATCCACCTCGACGGTGCGTCTGTCCGGCTCTTCCGGTGCCAATCCTTTTGCGTGCATCGCAGCGGGTATTGCCTGTCTGTGGGGTCCGGCGCACGGCGGCGCGAATGAAGCTGCACTGACCATGCTCAAGGAAATCGGCTCGGTCGACAAGATCGGCGAATTCGTCAAGCAGGTCAAAGACAAGAATTCCGGCGTCAAGCTGATGGGTTTTGGTCATCGCGTCTATAAGAACTATGATCCGCGTGCCAAGCTCATGCGCGAAACCTGTCACGAAGTGCTTAATGAACTCGGTCTGCAAAACGATCCGCTGTTCAAGCTGGCGATGGCACTGGAAAAAGTGGCGCTGGAAGATGATTATTTCGTCTCTCGCAAGCTGTATCCGAACGTCGACTTCTACTCTGGCATCGTGCAGTCGGCACTGGGTATCCCGGTTTCGCTGTTCACCGGTATCTTTGCGATGGCTCGCACGGTGGGCTGGATCGCTCAGTGGAACGAAATGATCTCCGATCCCGAGCAAAAAATCGGTCGTCCCCGACAGCTGTTTGTCGGCTCAGCTCAGCGGGATGTGCCGCCGATAGCCAAGCGCTGATCCTGACGACGGCGTCACAAAAAGGGCCCTGTGTGGGCCCTTTTTTACGTTGAAAACCAGGGGCGCTGTGTTATTCTCGGCCTCACGTTGTTAGTAGTGCAATCCACGGAACGGAAAGCCCGTGATGTGGATGGTTAGGTGGACTTCCATGGAAGTCCTTTCGGAAGTCTCGGGCAACGCCAGTGCTGCACCAGCAGGTCAGCAATGATCTGGCGCCACCAGATTTGCCAGGACTTTCTAACCCCCAGCTCTCGCGAAGCGCGAGGAAAAGGTGAGCAAGATGATGCAGCAGTACTTCTCCAATTCTTATCTGTTTGGAGGCAATGCCCCGTACGTGGAAGAACTCTACGAGGCCTACCTTCTCAATCCCGGTGCAGTCCCCGATAACTGGCGCGCGTATTTCGACGCGATGCAGCACGTGCCTGCGGTTGACGGTTCAGACCGTCCCGATGTGCCTCATGCCAGCGTGGTCGCCTCCTTTGCTGAGCGTGCAAAGCAAGGTCCGATTCGCACGGTTACCGCATCCGCCGATGCCGAGATGGGCCGCAAGCGGGTTGCCGTCACCCAGCTGATCGCCGCCTACCGTTTCCTCGGTACCCAGTGGGCGAATCTCGACCCGCTGCAGCGCCAGGAGCGTCCGAATATCCCTGAACTCGAGCCCGCGTTCTACGGCTTCTCCGATGCCGACATGGACATCGTGTTCAACATCAGTAATACCTATTTCGGTGGCGAGACTGCGACCCTGCGCGACTTATTGCAAGCGCTGCGCGACACCTACTGCCGCTCGATCGGTGCCGAATTTCAGTACATGACTGACCCCACCCAGAAGCGCTGGATGCAGGAGCGTCTTGAATCCACCCGCGCCACTGGCAATTTCACGCGTGAGCAGAAGGTTCATATTCTCGACCGGCTGACCGCAGCCGAGGGCCTCGAGCGCTATCTGCATACCAAATACGTCGGACAAAAGCGTTTTTCGCTGGAGGGTGGCGAGAGTTTTATCGCATCGCTGGATGAAACCATCCAGCGTGCCGGCAGCAATGGCATTCAGGAGATTGTCATTGGCATGGCGCACCGCGGGCGTCTGAATGTGCTGGTCAATATTCTGGGCAAGATGCCGCATGACTTGTTCGCGGAATTTGAAGGCAAGCATGGTGATGACTTGCCGGCGGGTGACGTGAAGTACCACCAGGGCTTTTCGAGTGATATCTCCACGCCGGGTGGCCCTGTTCACTTGTCGCTGGCATTTAATCCCTCCCACCTCGAGATCGTCAATCCTGTCGTTGAAGGTTCGGTCAAGGCGCGTATGGATCGCCGGGGTGATCAGCAGGGTGCGCAGGTCTTGCCGATTCTGGTACACGGCGACGCAGCGTTTGCCGGGCAGGGCGTGGTGATGGAGACGCTGAATCTGGCGCAGACCCGTGGTTACGGCACGGGTGGCACGGTGCACATCGTGATCAACAACCAGATTGGTTTTACGACCTCGGATCCGCGTGATTCGCGCTCGACCCTGTAGTGCTCTGATGTCGTCAAGATGATCGAAGCGCCGGTGTTGCATGTGAACGGTGATGATCCCGAGGCGGTGGTTTTTGCCACGCAGATCGCGCTCGATTTCCGTATGCAATTCCAGAAAGATATCGTGGTTGACATTGTTTGCTTCCGCAAACTCGGTCACAACGAGCAGGACACGCCTGCGCTCACACAGCCGTTGATGTACAAGAAAATCGGTCAGCATCCCGGTACCCGGCGGCTTTATGCGGACAAGCTCGCCACGCAAGGCACGATTGCGGCCGACGGCGGCGACGCCATGGTCAAGGATTTCCGTGATGCGATGGATGCCGGCCGTCGCTCGGTCGACCCGGTGATCTCCAATTTCAAGAATAAGTACGCGGTTGACTGGATGCCTTTCCTCAATCGCAAATGGACGGATGCTGCCGATACCTCCGTGCCGGCAGCTGAGCTCAAGCGTCTTTCTCAGCGCATCACGCAAGTGCCTGAGGGCTTCAAGGTACACCCGCTGGTTGAAAAGGTGCTGGCTGACCGTGCTGCAATGGGTCGCGGTGAAATCAATCTTGACTGGGGCATGGGCGAGCATCTGGCGTTTGCATCGCTGGTGTCGTCGGGCTACGCGGTGCGCATTACCGGGCAAGATGCGGGTCGTGGCACCTTTACCCACCGCCATTCGGTGCTGCATGATCAGAACCGCGAGAAATGGGATGCTGGTTCTTACATTCCACTCCAACACGTCTCGGATCAGCAAGCGCCTTTCCTCGTGATTGACTCTGTGTTGTCGGAGGAAGCGGTGCTCGCTTTCGAGTATGGCTATTCGACGGCTGAGCCCAATACCCTCACGATCTGGGAGGCGCAGTTCGGCGATTTTGCGAACGGTGCTCAGGTGGTGATCGACCAGTTCATCAGTTCCGGTGAAGTGAAATGGGGTCGTGCTTCCGGGCTCGTGATGATGCTGCCGCATGGTTACGAAGGTCAGGGACCCGAACACTCATCCGCACGTCTAGAGCGTTTCTTGCAGCTTTGCGCGGACAACAACATGCAGGTGGTGCAACCGACGACCGCATCGCAGATTTTCCATTTGCTGCGTCGTCAGATGATTCGTCTGTTCCGCAAGCC
>JBILCO010000300.1:0-2934 GCA_044353075.1 Burkholderiaceae bacterium | reverse complement strand
TGGCCCTGGCGTGCAGCGGCTGCCCTCGGGGGCAAGATCACCGGCGCCCCGCCGTACTTCCGGTGCCTACCGCATGGATCGCCGCCCATTTTTGGTGATGTCACGACAGCCCAGCGCTAGGAACACGCTGAATTCAGGGATAACAGAGGCATGACACCCGCCATTCTTGCGGTTCAAAGATTTCATCCGAAAACGATCGGAAAACCAATAGACAATGTTTATCGGCTTCAATATCATGGCCGGCGTCAGATGGGGGGGGCTACCCCACTCACACAACATAAATCAGGGGCATCTGACGGCCGGTTGCGGTTCGTTAGTTGCCCGCTGAATAACAAAAATCACAATTACTCGCGTTTGCACCGATTTTATTGTCGGGTGTATTGCTGGTTGGGTTCCGCTTGCCAGCGAAGTACACCATGCCGGCGGTATTCGTCGTCACTTGTGCGATCGCGATGAGCGTTTGGGGTGTCAGCATCAATCGTGTTGTTGCTTCGACGATTCAGGGGCTGATCCTGACCGTAGGCCTCCTGTGGATTATTTTTGGCGCCATCATGCTGCTCAATACGCTCAAGTATTCGGGCGCCATCACCACCATTCGCGCAGGCTTTTCCAACATCAGTCCCGACCGTCGCATACAGGTCATCCTGATCGCCTGGCTGTTTGGCAGCTTCATTGAAGGAGCCTCCGGCTTTGGTACGCCCGCCGCTGTTGCGGCGCCGCTGATGGTTGCTGCCGGCTTCCCTGCACTGGCCGCGGTGGTCTTCGGGATGATGATTCAATCAACGCCTGTCTCCTTCGGTGCAGTCGGCACGCCCATGCTGGTGGGTGTGCAAGGTGGCCTGGACAAGATCGCACTGACTGAACAGCTCGCGGCACGCGGCCTGGAATGGGATGCGCTGTTCAGAGTAATCGTCTCCGAAGTGGCCATCATTCACGGCATCTGTGGCACGCTGATGCCCTTGCTGCTGGTGATGGTCATGACCCGCTTTTTCGGACGCAACCGATCATGGACCGAAGGCTTGTCGATTTTGCCGTTCGCCATTTTTGCCGCATTCAGCTTCACAGTGCCCTATATGCTCGCCGGCGTTGTCCTCGGCCCCGAGTTCCCCTCGATCCTTGGTGGCCTGCTCGGTTTGGGTATCGTCACACTGGCGGTCAAAGCGGGTTTTCTGGTGCCAAAAGATCAGTGGGACTTCGCACCCGCATCGGAATGGCCGTCCGCCTGGGTCGGCAATCTCCAAATGTCGCTGGATAGCCTGACTGAAAAGAAAATCAGCAGTTTCATGGCTTGGCTGCCCTATATCTTGCTGGCGCTGGTACTGGTACTGTCCCGTACCATCAAGCCACTGGGCGATGCACTGAAAACCGTCGATCTGAAATTTGTCGATATTCTCGGCGAACAAGGTATCGGCGGCAATTTTCAGGTGCTCTATCTGCCCGGCGGTCTGCTGATTCTGGTTTGTATCATCACTTACTTCCTGCATCAGATGCGCATGTCGGATTTTGGTCGCGCCATCCGCGACTCCGGCAGCACCATCATCGGCGCTGGCTTTGTCCTGGTTTTCACGGTGCCGATGGTGCGCGTGATGATCAACTCCGGTGTCAATGCCTACGAGCTGGCAAGTATGCCCATTGCCATGGCACGAGGCGTTGCCGATCTGATGGGACAGATTTACCCACTATTTGCGCCGGCCGTCGGCGCACTGGGTGCGTTCCTCGCGGGCTCAAATACAGTGAGCAACCTCATGCTCAGCCAGTTCCAGTTTGAAACCGCGGGCTTGCTCGGACTGTCAGGCGCATTGATGGTAGCGATTCAGAGTGTGGGTGCCGCGGCTGGCAACATGATTGCGATTCACAATGTCGTTGCAGCATCGGCGACTGTTGGCTTGCTCGGACGCGAGGGCGTCACGCTCCGCATCACCATCATTCCGACGATTTACTATCTGGTGCTTGCTGGTGTGCTCGGCATGCTCGCCTTGCATGTTGTCGGCGTCACTGACCCACTCGTCGGTGTCTTGTCTGCAACGCCGCTTCCGAAATAACGATGAAGGCATTACCGGTCTGAAAATTCCAGACCATCCTGAAACCGTGCAGTGCCGAAAGGCCTGCACGGTTTTTTATTTCCCCCCAAGCTTGGCGCGCCACTCGGCGGCATGATCGGACGTGGCATGGGCGGCAGTATGAGGTGAGTGTAGAGCAGCAATCACTCGTGCGATGCCCTGCATTGCACGAGTCGCAAAGACAGCCTCAAAACATACGATGCAGCGATGTTTTTACGGAACTTGTTCATCACCAAGAGGGTCATGTCGTTTACGCAATCAGCACATTGCGTTTCTTATGACACGACCGACCGAGGAACACCATGGAACATCAGGAAAGAACCGCATCACCAACGCATGCACTGGCGTCTCAGTCCAGCTACAACCCGAACAATCTTCTGGATACCTTGCGTGAGCGCATGAAACTCAAGAATGACGCAGCCCTGTCGCGCGCGCTCGAGGTGGCACCGCCGGTGATCAGTAAAATCCGGCATCGCACCCTGCCCGTCGGTGCTTCATTGCTGATTCGCATGCATGAAGTGACGGACATGAGCATTCGCGATTTGCGCGATCTGATGGGAGATCGTCGCACGAAGTATCGCTTGTCCGATGCACAGGGCAAACCCAAGCCAGCGATGGAGGCGTAGAAGTAGGCCGCCGAAACGGCCGACCATCCCGGCACGACGGTCAAGAGGACGGGTGGCGAACGCTGAGTGTCTTGCGTCAGAACACGACCAGATCACGCATGCTCTCACCCGCATCCAGCCGGTCAAACGCGGCATTGATGTCGTCGAGCTTCATCCGCTCGCCCATCAGTTTATTGACCGGCAGTTTGCCCGCCTTGTAAAGACCGATATAACGCGGCACATCGCGCGCCGGCACGCAGGAGCCGATG
>JBILCO010000130.1:0-6406 GCA_044353075.1 Burkholderiaceae bacterium | reverse complement strand
GATGTAGCTGCCTTTGACCGTACGCTCTTCCGCCACCAGGCTCACCTGTTGCAGTGGCCAGTTGTGTTGCGGATGCGGCAGACTCGCCGTGACGGTGGTGCCGCCGCGGCGCGTAATGCGATACGACATTTCCATCGCCTGAATCACACCGGCCATTTCGAACGCAAAATCTACACCACCCTTGGTCGCCTCTTTGACTTTGGCCACAGCATCTGGGTCACGCGCATTCACGGTGAAGGTCGCGCCGAGTGATCGGGCGATTTCGAGCTTGCTGTCATGAAGATCCACCGCAACGATCTCGCGCGCCCCTGAAGCCACGGCGCCCAACAGTGCACACAGACCCACGCCACCGAGTCCCACCACCGCAGCGGTTTGTCCCGGCTGAACCCGGGCAGTATTTACCACCGCACCCACACCGGTGAGTACGGCACAGCCAAACAAGGCTGCTTCAATCGGATCAATATCCTGCTCGAGCTTCACGCATGAGCGACGTGATACGACCGCATGCTCGGCAAAGGCCGATACACCCACATGATGATTCACCGCTTGCTGGCCCAGATGCAGGCGACGCTCGCCCGAGAGTAGCGTGCCCTTGCCGTTCGCTTCAGCACCCGGTTCGCACAAGGCCGGACGACCTTCCATGCAGGGCATGCAATGACCGCAACTGGGTACAAAGACCAGCACCACACGGTCCCCCGCTTTCAGGTCGCTGACACCCTCTCCCACCTGCACCACCAGCGCAGACGCTTCATGCCCCAGCGCCATCGGCACCGGTCGCGGACGCACGCCGCTGACCACGGACAAATCTGAATGGCACAAGCCGGCCGCAATCATCTTGACCAGCACTTCACCCTGCCCCGGTGGATCAAGATCGATTTCCTCGATCTTCAGCGGCTTGCTTTGCGCGAAAGGCGCAGGATTGTCCATCGAGTGCAAAACGGCTGCGCGGGTTTTCATGCTTGTCTCCGTGAAATACTGCGTGTCTTTACATTGATCAGATAGTACGTCCGCCATCTACCGGCATTTCCAGACCGGTCAGGAATTCAGCAGCATCTGTACCGAGGAAGACTGCGGCGGCTGCCATGTCTTTCGGATCGCAGAAACGTCCAAGCGGAATCGTCGAGACGAACTTCGCGCGGTTCTCCGGCGTATCCGGCACGCCCATGAAATCGCCGAGCAAACCGGTCGCACCCATCACCGGGCACAGCGCATTGACACGAATGCGATCCGGTGCGAGTTCAACGGCCATCGATTTGGAGAGCAGATTGACCGCGCCTTTGGATGCGTTGTACCAGGACAAACCCGGACGCGGGCGGATGCCCGCAGTGGAGCCGACATTAATGATCACACCGCCCTTGCCACGCTCGCGCATGAGCGGCAGCACCGCGTGGGTCATGAAATAAATCGATTTGACGTTGACATTAAAAACGCGATCAAAAGTTTTTTCATCGACATTCAGCATCGGCTGATTCTTGTGCGTGGTGCCGGCGTTGTTGATCACGATATCGGGCACGCCAAAGGTATCGACGCAAGCCTTGACCATTGCTTTCACCGAATCAGCGTTCGCCACATCACAAGCGACTGCCTTGGCGTTGGCGCCCAATGCCTTGGCTACGCGCTCGCCCGCCTCGGCATTCAGGTCGGCGATGATGATCTTCGCGCCTTCGCGCACATAAGCCGCTGCCATGCCTTCACCAAAGCCGCTGCCTGCGCCGGTGATGATTGCGACCTTACCCTGAAGCTGTCCCATGATGTCTCCGTATCTTTGTAAATAGCATTAACTGATTTGTGAACCGATCTTGCAAACGCAGGCTGAAGGCTGATTCGATCAGCGCAGGTCATTAACCGTGATGCAGCACAACCGTCTTGGTCGTGCTGAATTCTTCCAGCGCTAGAAAACCTTTTTCGCGACCATGGCCGCTGCGTTTCATGCCGCCGAAAGGCAGCTCTACGCCGCCACCTGCACCATAACAGTTAATGAACACTTGTCCGCTGTGCAAACGCTGCGCCATGCGCTGCTGACGGCTGCCGTTTTCTGTCCATACGCCCGAGACCAGACCGAACTCGGTCGCATTCGCCAGTCGGATCGCATCTTCTTCATCAGTGAAAGACATCGCTGCCAGCACCGGTCCGAACACTTCCTTGCAAGCGAGCTTGTGATCGCGTGGTACCGCGCCGAACAAAGCGGGCGCGACAAAATACCCATCGGCTGATACACCATCAGCCAGCACGCCACGCGCCAGTAGTGGCACGCCGGACGCAACCGCCTCATCAATAAAGCCCTTCACGCGCGCGAATTGTTTGGCGTTGACGATAGGCCCACAATCCAGATCCATCTCTGGAGTACCGACTTTCACTTTTTTGAAAGCCTCCGCGACCAGCCCGACAAATTTTTCGTAGATATCCTGTTGTATCAGCAGACGGCTGCCCGCAGAACAAGTCTGCCCCGCATTTTGCGTAATCGCCTTGACGATGATGGGTACTGCCTTGTCCATGTCCACATCATTGAACACGATCTGCGGCGATTTGCCACCCAGTTCCAGCACACAAGGCACGGCATTTTTAGCCGTTGATTCCTGCACCATCACACCGACTTCAGGTGAGCCGGTGAAGGTCGCAAAATTGATATTGGGATGTGCCGTCAGCGCCGCACCCGCTTCATGGCCATAACCCGTGACCACATTCAATGCACCCGGTGGCAGACCGGCTTCCATCGCCAGTTCGGCCAGACGTATGCCAGACAAGCAGGCGTCTTCCGAAGGCTTGAGCACGGCAGCATTGCCCATCGCCAGCGCCGGTGCGAGTGTGCGGCCGAACATCTGCGCCGGATAATTCCAGGGAATGATGTGCGCTGTCACGCCATGTGGCACGCGCACGACCTGCACGTTGTAGCCATTCAGGTAGGGAATTTGCTGGCCATGAATTTTGTCCGCAGCGCTGCCGTAAAATTCGAAGTAGCGCGCGACAGCGACGATGTCGTTGCGCGCCACCGTCATTGGCTTGCCGGTATCACGCGCTTCGATCAGCGCGATTTCTTCCGCGTTTTTAATGATCAGCTCGCCAAAGCGCATCAGGATTCGGCCACGCTCTGTTGCCGTCATGCGTCCCCATGCGCCATCGAGTGCGCGCTGTGCTGCAGCGACTGCCAGATCGATATCGGCTGAGGTACCGCGATCTATCGTTTTGAAAGGTTTGCCATCGCAGGGGTTGAGTACCTCGATGGTTTGGCCGTTAACGGCTGAACGCCACTGACCATCAATGAGAAGGGTGGGCATGTTAAATCTCCTGAAAACTTTTCTGAATCAATGAAAACCCAAACGCCGCTGGATCCCGGCCTGCGCCGGGATGACAGTTTTGAGTGTCCGGAAAAAACTCAGGCAACCGCGACGACGATACCGTAGCTGTCAGCTTCTCAAACGTCATCCCGGCGCAGGCCGGGATCCAGTGTCTTAACTTAAATGACTGCCACTCAAAGCAAGCGGGACACCATAGAGCGCCAATCAACATACAGATCAGCCAGCCTCACCCTCAACCAGCTCGCCCCGTTCCAGCGTCAAGGTCGCATCCGGCAAATCACGCAACAAACTGCGATTCGATTCCGTCACCACAATGCACAACTCCGGCGCAATCTGATGCAGCTTGCGCAGCGATTCGGCGTATTGATTCGCCAGCACCGGCGCGAGTCCCTGAAATGGTTCATCCAGCAGCACCAGACGTGTGCCCACCATCAGCGCGCGACCGAGCGCTGCCATCTTGCCCTGACCGCCCGAGAGCGCCGATCCGGAGCGCGGCAACATCTCGCGCAGTTGCGGCACCACCTCGAGCACACGCGTCAGACGACGGTCCGTTTCTGCAGCATCCAGACCGAGAACATCGCACGGCAGACGCAGGTTTTCTTCTACCGTAAACGTTGGATACATCACCCGGTCTTCCGGCGCGTAGCCGATACCGAGACTGCTGCGACGATGTGCGGGCACCTGCGCAAAATCCTCGCCGTTCATCGCAACCGTCCCGGCCGACAGCGGCAGCAAACCCATGATCGCGCGCAGCAAGGTGGTTTTACCCGCGCCATTGCGGCCAACAACAGCGAGTAGCTGCCCGGCGTTGAATTCTGTGGAGATACCGCGCAACACGGTATTGCCTGCGATGCTTGCACTGAGGTGATCGATTTTCAGCATCTCATTCCCCGATCACATTCTTGCGGATTTCCGGATCGGACAGCACCTGCTGAGGCGTTCCATCCGCTGCCACCCTGCCCGCGATCCACGCAGCGACGCGGGTCGCATACTGCGACACGATATCCACATCATGCTCGACAAAAATTGCCGTGATTTTCTGCTCATCCAGTGCCGACATGATGGTACCCATCAGCGCATGCTTTTCATCGCTCGACACACCGGAGGTGGGCTCATCCAGAATGAGCAAGCGCGGCCGCATCACCAGCGCCATCGCAATATCGAGCAGCTTGCGCTGACCTTCCGGCAGCGATCCGGACAATTCATCGGCACGCGCCGACAAACCCACCATCGCCAGCACATGATCAACCTCGGACGCAGAGACGGCATCGGCCAGCGAGGTCCAGATACCCAGCCCCCCTTTTTTACCGGCTGCCGCAATGCGTATGCAATCCCGCACCGTATGCTCAATGAACAACTGCGGCAGCTGAAATGATCGCACCATGCCGCGCAGTGCGATCTGTCGCGGTGACAGCCGGGTGACTTCTTTGCCCTCAAAAAATACCTGGCCTGCCTGCGGCCGGATCAGCCCGGTACAAATATTGATGAACGTCGTCTTGCCTGCGCCATTCTGCCCAATCACGGCCAGACGTTCGCCCTCTTCCAGCGTGAAATTAATATGATCGGCCACCACCACCGCACCGAAGGCCAGTTGCAGATCACGCGTTTGCAGCAGCGGCGCGCTCATGATTTACTCCGGTCGGCTGATTTATTCTGCTCAAGCAGGGCGCAGATGCCTCGCGGCGCGAGAAACACCATCGCGATCAGCACAATACCCAGCACCATTTGCCAGGCGCCAGTCAGATAGGCGGCAGCAAACAGCTTCACAAATTCAAAAATACCGGCGCCAATGAACGCGCCCACCGGATGACCCACGCCGCCCAGAATGGTCACGAATACGATTTCACCGGAGCGTACCCAGTAGCCCATCTCCGGCGTCACCAGTCCCTGGGCAATCGCAAACATCGCGCCGGACAATCCACACAGCGTCGCCGAGATGATGTAACCGATCCACATCGCCTGATACGCCGAAATGCCGACATACTCCAGACGTGTTTCATTCGTCTTCACCGCCGCCAATGCCTGACCTGCGACCGAGCGCAAGTAACGCTGAACCAGCCAGCCCAGCAGCAGCGCCAGCACCACACAGGTCACCAGCAAGGCTGTTTCGAACTGATCACGCTCCATGGCAACGCCAAAGAATGGCGTGCGCTCCAGTCGCAAACCGTCGGTACCGCCGGTGTAGTTGAAAAATTTGCCGAGCACTGCAAACAGCACCATCGACAACGCCAAATTCAGCATGCCAAAGAAAATGCCGCGGTAGCGCACCACGAACGAACCGATGATCAGGCCCAGCACTGCGCCGGTGACAGCACCAATCGCCAGTAGCACCGCGCTGTCGAGGAAGGCCCATTCGCGTACCGCAAAGGCAGCGACATAGCCACCGGCACAAACGTAAAGCGCATGACCAAACGAAATCTGGCCTGAAATAATGAGTATGGAAATACCCAGCGCCGCAATGCCAAAGGCGGATGCCATGATTAAGGGTGTTTTGATCCAAGGTAGCCCCAATGGCAGCAACAAGGCGGCCAGCGCGAGTGCAATCACCGCTATCTTTGCGCGCGCCATCAGACCCGCCTCGCCGTGGCAACGGAGAACAAACCCTGAGGGCGGAACAGCAAGACCAGCACCATGATCAGGAAAGGCATCAGCACCTCGATCTCGGGCAGCAGATACACCGCAAATGAGCGTGCCAGTCCGATCAGTATGGCGGCTACCAGCGCGCCTTCGATCTGGCCCAGACCTGCGGTCGCAACGACTGCAAAAGACAGCACAATCATTTCAGCGCCAATACCCGGTACCCATGACACGGTCGGTGACGCCAATGCACCGGCCAGCGCGCCCAGAATCGAACCCACGACAAAAGTCAGCAGCGAGACGCGCTTCACATTGATGCCCAGCGCCGTCGAGACTTCACGATGATGCGACACCGCGACGATCTGTCGTCCCACACTGCTGTACTTCAGGAAGCTGCGCAAAGCGACAAAAACCGTCAGTGCCACGCCGGGCAGCAGAAACAGTTGGTAGCGGGTGTAAGTGATACCGAGTACCTCCGCCGTGCCGAGGTAATTGACGATATCCGATACGAAGTAAGGTTGCGTGCCCCAGAC
>JBILCO010000234.1:0-3889 GCA_044353075.1 Burkholderiaceae bacterium | reverse complement strand
CTACGCGCCATTGACCAAAGGCCTCACCTTCCGGTGCTTGTATATCGACGATGTGCCGCAGATTTTCTTTGCCATGCACTTGCAGGAAGACGCTGGTGCCATTAAAAAAACCGTGCGTCTGATCCAGATGCGCAGCACGCACCGACAAATCCCACGCGTACACCTGATAAGTGAGCGTCAGCGGCCCCTCGCAGCGGGCGGCGCGCCAGCTGTGCTTGTCGAGCTTGGTGAGTCGTAGTTTGCGACCCGAGGCCTCGGCGCGTATCGACGTGATGTTGCGCGCGAATTCTCGCACCATGTAACTACCCGGAATCCACGCGGGCAGCGATACGACCTGACCCTCGGCGTCAGGCGACGCAATGGTCAGCGTCACCTCGAACAAATGCAGCGCCGGATCAACCGGCACGATGCGGTAGTGAACCGCTTCCCGGCGCGATGCCATCTCAGCCCTTGACGTTGACAACCAGACGACCGCGGACTTCACCGGCCAGAATTTTCGGTGCCCATGCGAGGGCTTCGGCCAATGAAATTTCCTGGGTGATTTTCGCGAGCATGTCGTCCTTGAGTTCGGTCGCAAGAGCCGACCAGGCGGCAATACGACGAGCTCGCGGCGCCATCACGCTATCGACACCGATCAGTTTCACACCACGCAAAATAAAGGGCGCAACCGAGCCGGGGAAATCCATGCCTTGTGCCAGACCACAAGCCGCGACCGCGCCGCTATAGCGCGTTTGTGCCACGGCATTGGCCAGTGTGTGTGAGCCGACTGAATCCACCACGCCTGCCCAGCGCTCTTTTTGCAAAGGCTTGCCGGGCGTAGACAAGGCAGCGCGGTCAATCACTTCCGCTGCACCCAGCGACATCAGATAGTCCGCCTCGGCCAGCTTGCCAGTCGATGCAACCACCTTGTAGCCACGCGCCGCCAGAATCGCAATCGCGACACTGCCCACGCCGCCAGAAGCGCCAGTCACTAGTATTTCGCCATCGTTCGGCTTAACACCCTGCTCGTCCAGCGCCATCACGCACAGCATGGCGGTATAACCGGCCGTGCCAATCGCCATCGCAGTACGGGATGACATACCGGCCGGCATAGGGATCAGCCAGTCGCCTTTGAGTTTTGCGCGCTCGGACAAACAACCCATGTGGCCTTCGCCAACGCCCCAGCCATTCAGAATGAACGCATCGCCCGCCTTCCATGAAGGATGCGATGAAGCGACGACGGTACCCGCGCCATCAATGCCCGGCACCATCGGCCATTTGCGCACCACCGGTGATTTGCCGGTGATCGCCAGTCCGTCTTTGTAGTTGATGGTGGAGTAGTCAACTGCAACCGTGACGTCGCCGTCTTCAGGCAACTGCGCATCATCTAGCTGGGCGATTTCTGCTTTGGTGCTGCCGTCTTCGTTTTTATTGAGCAGAATGGCTTTGAACATCATCTCTCCTTGATTGGAATTTTTTTGATTGGGATTTTTATTCTTCAGGCAGCGCTAGCAGTGGATACGCTCGTCATTTACGAGCATCTCGCCAGCGAGCCTAGATCATCACTTTATTGCAGCTAACTTGGCCTCGAGTTTTTTGGAATCCAACGCGCCAGGCACACGCGTGCCGTCCGTAAAAAACACCGTCGGTGTGCCGCTCACACCCAGCTTGCGACCGATGTCGACCACTTTATCATTTGCTGCAGCCGTACACGAAGCCGGTGCAGTGGCTGGCGTCTTTGCGTTCAGCATCCAGTCATCCCAGGCTTTAGCGCGATCGGCAGAACACCAGATGTTCTTCACTTTGGTTTTCGAATCTTCACCAAGAATCGGGTACATGAAGGTATAGACAGTGATGTCATTCATCTCGGTCAGCGTCTTGCGGAAACGTTTGCAATAGCCGCAGTTCGGATCCTCAAACACCGCAATCACACGCTTGCCATTACCCTTCACCGACTTAGCGGCGAGATCCAGCGGCAGGTCGCTGAATTTGATTTTGTTCACTTCCTCTAAACGGGCCTCGGTCAGATCTTTGGACGTTTCGGCTTCCACGACGCGGCCGATAAAAATATATTTTGCTTCGGCATCGGTATAGATGATTTCGGAACCGATCTTCACTTCATACAAACTGCTGTACGGCGTCTTCGCGATCGTCTCAATCGGTGCACCGGCACCCAGGTGCTTTTGCAAGGTCTTTTTGATATTCGCCTCAACCGAATCGGCACAGGCCGTCAGGCTTAAACTCAGGCTCAGGGTCACGCTTAACAAGGCACCGGACAGCAAAGCCGGCAATGAGGTTTTCTTCATCGGGAGGAATCCGTAGGGATGGAAAGGGAAGGCCCCAGCGCGTGGGTCATCAGACGGCGCTTGAGGAACGGGAGTTTATTGACCAGACTCATGCCGGCATTGCGCAGGACTTTGACTGGCGCGAGATCGGAAGCAAACAGGCGCTGCAAGCCGTCGGTGGTGATTTGCATGAGCAGCACGTCTTCTTTACGAGCCCGCGCATAACGACCCAGCGTGCGCGCATCGCCGCAATCAGCCGATGGGTCGGTTTTTGCGATCGCATCCAGCAGCGCCTGAATATCCGCAAAACCCAGATTCATGCCCTGCCCCGCGAGCGGATGCACGACGTGGGCTGCATCACCGACTAACGCGACGCGATCAGCAATCAATGACCGAGAGCGGATCAACCGCAGCGGAAATGCTTTGGGCATGGCCGGCGGCAGAGGGCTCAGCTGGCCCAGCACTTGTCCCGGCAAATCCATTAATCGTTGCGCCAGCTGCTCAGCGGGCTCGTTCATCAGCCTCTCGGCGAGCGACTCGGGCGCAGACCAGACCAGCGACACGCGGTTGCCCGCCAACGGCAGCAGCGCGACGATGCCCTCGGTGCCCAGAAACCACTGACGAGCGACACCTTGATGCGGATGTTCTGTCGCAAAACTCGCGACCACGGCCCGCTGATGATACGAGCGGTAATCCATGCCGATATCGGCCTGAGTCCGCACCCAGGAATGCGCGCCATCGGCACCGATCACCAGTCTGGCGGTGATGGTGTCACCGTTATCCAGCGTGATCTCGGCCACATCAGGTGAACGATTCAGCGCTCTGGCAGCGCCCGATACCATGGTCAGCCCCGAGGCAAAACGCAAGGCGGCATCCAGCGCGCGATTGAGATTGCTATCTTCCACAATCCAGGCCAGCGCCCCGACTCTTGCGCCATAAGCGTCAAAATTCAGCCGGCCGGACTGATCGGGCGCATCGCCCTGAACCGCCATCGCATCGACCGGCGCAATACGCGCCGTATCCATTGCATCCCAGACCTTCAGCGAGTCCAGCAGCGCGCGGGCGACAGGATTGAGCGCATAGACGCGGTGATCCCAAAGGTCGTCCGGCGCTGGTTGGTCTGCTGGTTTGCCCGCCGGTTTGTCTGCCTGAGCAGACGCCAGAGGCTGCGCGGGCGCGACCAGCACCACCTTCAGCCCCGCCTGAGTCAGCGCCAGCGCGCTGGCCTTGCCGATCGCGCCGTTGCCGATCACGCAGATGTCGCAGGAGGTTTTCATGGGGGTTTGGGTGCAGTTCGCCGCGTTGAAACAGGGCTCATTATATAGCGGCGTGAGGACTTCGCTTTTCAGGTACGGAATGTTTTGCTATACTCCCGCCTCTTGGCCTGGTAGCTCAGTCGGTAGAGCAGAGGATTGAAAATCCTTGTGTCGGTGGTTCGATTCCGCCCCGGGCCACCAAGAATCACAATAGCCCATTTATTGGGCTATTTTCTTTTGGCGACTTGTCAAGGCTGACTTCAGATGTCAAGCGGGTAAGAATTAAACAAAACGATTAGGGTTTTTGGGAGACTATCTGCTCAGAAGCGCAGAGCCCGCATAATTATGTAAACCTAACCACTGGAGCCA
>JBILCO010000250.1:0-3595 GCA_044353075.1 Burkholderiaceae bacterium | reverse complement strand
GATGTATCGCTTCGAATTTCCCGAGCGGCCCGGCGCGCTGATGCGTTTCCTGGACAGCCTGGCGCCGAACTGGAACATCAGTCTTTTTCATTACCGGAGTCAGGGTGGTGATGTGGGCCGGGTGCTGGTCGGCCTGCAAGTACCCAAGGCGGAGATGAAACGCTTCCGCGATTTCCTGGCGACGCTGGGTTATCGCTCGTGGGATGAAAGCGAAAATCCCGCATATCGCCTGTTCCTGTAAGCGAAAGAAAATTGTCATGAGCACTGCACACCCCCCCACCAGTTTTCCACTGGGCCAGTCATCGACCTACCCGGCCGACTACAATCCCGCGCTGCTTTTTCCCATGCCTCGCGTCGACCAGCGCGCCACACTCGGCATTACCGGCACGCTGCCATTTTTCGGCATGGATATCTGGAATGCGTATGAGATGTCCTGGCTGAACCTGCGCGGCAAACCTCAGGTGGGCATGGCAACGCTACAAGTGGCGGCTGATTCACCTTACATCGTTGAATCGAAATCGATGAAGCTGTATCTCAATTCACTGAACCAGTTGCGTATGGCAGGACCTGAGGCCGTGCAGTCTTTGCTGAAAACGGATTTGTCGGCAGCCTTCGGTGCGCCGGTACAGGTGACGCTGATGACCAGCGAATCCTTCGGACAGACATTGATGGGCGAGCTCGACGGCTTGCTGCTGGATCGTCTGGATATTGAAGTGAACGACTATCATCCGGATCCTGCGCTACTCAAATCCAACACCGCAGCGGCACCGGTCGAAGAGGTACTGGTCTCTCATTTGCTGAAATCGAATTGTCCGGTGACGAACCAGCCCGACTGGGCCAGTGTGCAAATTCGCTATACGGGACATGCGATTGATCAGGCAGCCTTGCTGACTTACCTGATCGGCTTTCGCCAGCATCAGGAGTTTCACGAGCACTGCGTCGAACGGATTTTCATGGACCTTCTGACGACCTGCCAACCGACCAAACTGATGGTGCTAGCTCGTTACACGCGGCGCGGCGGGATCGACATCAACCCGTGGCGCAGCAATTTTTCGCTGTCAAAAATGCCACTCAATACACGAAATGCAAGGCAATAACCAGACGGGATGTCGCCGCAGCACATGACTGGCGATTGAAGCAACGGTTTTCAGAAAAGCGATTGCCATCGTTCGCCTGCAGGTATAGATTGAGCGCCCGGGCATTGGTTAGCACCAACACCGGAAAAGCCCTTGTATCGATGGCATCGCTTTTCCGTCGCGCCTTTCCCTCTGGGTAAAGGCGCCGCTGACGAAGCGACCCCTGATGCCCCGGGAAGTCACCTATAATTCGAGGCGATAGTTTTTTGTGCCAAGCACTATGACTCATTTCAGCCAGATTCTTCCGGAAAACAACGTCGTGCTCGACCTCGAGTGCTCCAGCAAAAAGCGGGCATTCGAACAGGCTGGCCTGATTTTCGAAAACAACTGCGGGATTGCCCGTTCCACGGTCTCTGACAACCTGTTTGCCCGTGAACGGCTGGGATCAACCGGCCTTGGCCAGGGCGTCGCGGTACCGCACGGACGCATCCGGGGACTGAAGGCCCCACTGGCCGCGTTTGTCCGACTGTCCGAACCCATTCCTTTTGAATCGCCGGATGGCGAACCGGTCAAATTACTGATCTTCCTGCTCATTCCGGATAACGTGACCCAGCAACATCTCGAAATTCTGTCGGAAATTGCCGAAATGTTTTCCGACAAAAATTTCAGAAGCGCGATGACCGAAGACGCCGATGCAAAATCTCTGCATGCCCGACTGGTGAGCTGGCAGCCGGCCGAACGCAATCTGGCCTGAGACCCGCGCTCACCACCATGCCACTCACCACGCCCCTCTCGATTCAGCAACTGTACGAAGACAACCTGGAGGCACTGAAGCTGAGCTGGCTGGCCGGGCAGGAAGGCAGGCAACGTCTGATTTTTGGTGATGCCGCCTCCGCCGCCGACCAGGTCGGTCACTTGAACCTGATTCACCCCGGACGCATCCAGGTCTTCGGACAGCAGGAAGTCGATTACCTGCTGCGCATCTCCGACAACAGCCGCAATGCGCAAACGCGCGAGCTGGTCGCCGGTGAACCGCCCGCTTTCATCATTGCGCAATCACTGCAGGCGCATCCGCAGATCGTTGGCATCTGCAACGAAAAAAATATTCCGCTACTGACCACATCACTGCCCGCGGCACAGGTGATTGACTACCTGCGCGTGTATCTGTCGAAAAAACTTGCCATCCGCGTCACCATGCACGGTGTGTTCATGGATGTGCTGGGGGTCGGCGTGCTGATTACCGGCGAATCCGGACTCGGCAAAAGCGAGCTGGGCCTGGAGCTGATTTCACGCGACCACGGGCTGATTGCCGATGATGCCGTAGAGTTTTCGCGCATTGCGCCGAACATGATCGAAGGTCGTTGCCCGCCGCTGCTGCAAAACCTGCTCGAAGTCCGTGGCCTCGGTCTGCTGGATATCCGGACTATCTTCGGCGAGACAGCAGTACGCCGCAAGATGCGCCTGAAACTGATTGTGCATCTGGTTCGTCGCAAAACCCTGGAAGAAAATTACGAGCGTCTGCCGCTGGACCAGCAGACGCAGGAAGTGCTGGGTCTACCCATACGCAAGGTTGTAATCCCGGTGGAAGCCGGCCGCAATATCGCGGTGCTGCTCGAAGCTGCGGTGCGCAATACCATTTTGCAAATGCGCGGCATCGACACCCTCGCCGAGTTCATGGACCGGCAGCAGCGGGCCATGGGCAGCGAATAAGAACCGGGCAGGTTCTCAAACCGGACTCCGGCCGGCTCTGGCCGAAGCCGCTATCATGCTGCCATGCGTATCGTTCTCCTTACCGGCATCTCAGGATCCGGAAAATCCGTCGGGCTAAATGCCCTCGAAGACACGGGCTATTTTTGTGTCGACAATCTGCCGCCCTCCCTGCTGCGTGCTCTGGTCGCAACTCGCCTGAATGAGAATGCGCAAAACCTGGCGGTGGCGGTAGACGCTCGCAGTGCCTCATCGCTGACCGAGCTGCCCGCTGACGTTCTCTGGCTGAAAGAACAGGGGCATCACGTCGATGTGATTTTCCTGACCGCCAAAACCGAGTCACTGATCAATCGTTTTTCCGAAACGCGTCGAAGCCATCCGCTGTCGCACCGGATCGCACCCGCTGGCCAGCCGGCCGACACGCCGACGCTGATGGAATGCATACGACAGGAGCGCGAAATGCTGTCGAGCATCGAGGGTATCGGTCATCAGATCGATACTTCCGGTCTCTCTGCCAATCAGCTGCGTCAGTGGATACGTGAGCTGCTACAGACCGATCAGGGTAAATCGCTGTCGCTGTTGTTCGAATCTTTTGCGTTCAAGTTCGGCGTGCCACTCGACGCGGATCTGGTCTTTGATGTGCGCGTCGTGCCTAATCCCTTTTATGACAAGCAGCTGCGACCACTGACGGGCCGTGATCAGCCTGTGATCGATTTTCTGCAGGCACAGCCAGACGCAATGCATCTGATGGCGGATATCCAGTCCTTTGTTGAAAAATGGTTGCCCGCCTTCGAGCGCGACAATCGCAGTTA
>JBILCO010000297.1:0-2957 GCA_044353075.1 Burkholderiaceae bacterium | reverse complement strand
GAAATGAAACACCGAACTTCCGTTCGCCGTCGCCACCGTCTGCTGTTCCAGATCGATCACCAAGCGATAGCCCGGGAATGCTTTGACCTCATTGAAGAGCTGATCGACTTGGGCTTCAGTCAGCACAATTGGCAGCAAGCCGTTCTTGAAGCAGTTGTTGAAAAAAATATCCGCGAAACTGGGCGCAATCACTGCACGAAAACCGTACTGATCCAGCGCCCACGGTGCATGCTCACGCGAGGAGCCACAACCAAAATTTTTACGGGTCAGCAAAATCGATGCGCCTTGATAGCGTGGCTGATTCAGTATGAAATCCGGATTCAGTGGCCGCTTGCTGTTATCGACGCCGGGCTCGCCCTGATCGAGATAACGCCATTCATCAAACAAGTTCGGACCGAAGCCGGTGCGCTTGATCGATTTCAGGAATTGCTTGGGAATGATGGCGTCCGTATCGACGTTGGCACGATCAAGCGGCGCAACCAATCCATCGAGTAAAGTGAATTTATTCATGAGAGATTATTTTTTGCTCGCATCCTGAACTTTTTCGCCCAATTTCTCGACATCCTTGCCGATACCATTGAGCGTATTGCAGCCCGACACACCGAAAGCCAACGCGATCACCACAAGTGCAAGTTTTTTCATGGTTTTTCTCCTGGGACGGTTTGATCAGATCTTGCGTACATCGACAAAATGACCGGCCACACCGGCCGCTGCTGCCATCGCCGGGCTGACCAGATGCGTTCTTCCGCCCGCGCCCTGACGGCCTTCGAAATTGCGATTCGACGTGGAGGCGCAGCGCTCGCCGGGATCGAGACGATCGGCATTCATCGCCAGACACATCGAACAACCCGGCTCTCGCCATTCAAATCCGGCATCCCGGAAAATCTTGTCCAGCCCCTCGCGCTCGGCCTGTTCCTTGACCAGACCCGAGCCCGGCACGACCATCGCCAGCTTCACATTCGACGCGCGGAATTTGCCGCGCACTACCGCGGCGGCGGCGCGCAAATCTTCAATGCGTGAATTCGTGCAGGAGCCAATGAACACTTTATCGATGCGAATGTCATTGATCGCAGTGTTGGGCTTCAGGCCCATGTAGACCAGCGCCTTTTCCATCGCGTCGCGCTTGACCGGATCTTTTTCTTTGTCCGGATCCGGCACACGATCATCGACGCCGACCACCATCTCGGGCGACGTACCCCAGGTCACCTGAGGACGGATCTCGGCGGCATCAATCATCACCACGGCGTCGAATTTTGCGTCCGGGTCGGAATGCAGGCTGCGCCAGTAAGTCACCGCCTGATCCCAGTGCGGGCCCACCGGTGCAAATGGCCGGCCCTTTACGTAATTGATGGTGGTGTCATCCACCGCGATCATGCCGGCGCGCGCGCCGGCTTCAATCGCCATATTGCAGACGGTCATGCGACCTTCCATCGACAGCGCACGAATCGCAGAGCCGGCAAACTCGATCGCATAGCCGGTGCCGCCAGCGGTGCCAATCTTGCCGATCACGGCCAGCACGATGTCTTTTGCGGTCACACCCGCGCCGACACGACCTTCGACCTGCACCAGCATGGCCTTGGATTTTTTAGCCAGCAGCGTTTGCGTTGCCAGCACATGCTCGACTTCGGATGTGCCGATGCCATGCGCAAGACAGGCAAACGCGCCGTGTGTGGACGTGTGCGAATCCCCGCACACCACGGTCATGCCCGGCAGCGTGGCACCCTGCTCGGGTCCGATCACATGCACGATGCCCTGGCGCTTGTCGCGCATGTTGAAATAGGTGAGTCCGTATTCGCGCGCATTGTCGTCCAGCGTCTCGACCTGCAGACGGGATATCGGATCAGCGATGCCTTCTGCCCGGTGCGTGGTCGGCACGTTGTGATCCGCCACCGCCAGATTGGCCGCGATACGCCAGGGTTTGCGCCCCGCGAGCTTCAGGCCTTCAAAGGCCTGTGGACTGGTGACTTCGTGCACCAGATGCCGGTCGATGTAAAGAATGGTCGTGCCGTCCTCAGCGGTATGCACCACATGGGACTGCCAGAGTTTGTCGTAGAGGGTTTGGGCCATGGCGGGATCGCGCGCAGGGCGCGCCTGATCGGGGAAAACAGCCCGAGATTATGCCATAGGCAAGGGGTCAAAAGCGGTTTCGGAAGATGGCCGCCGGGGCCGGCAGGCACGCAAAAGCCTTCACAAGCCCGGGCCAGCCACCGCGCCAGACTACCGCGGCACCAATGCCTCACCAACATCACACCCACGCCGCTCAGCGAGCGCGGGCTTCCTTGTAAAGCGGCATGACCCGCTCCGAGTACACGGTCAGATCGCGCACCCGGTCAGAGCGGGAGGGGTGGGTGGACATGAATTTGGGGGGTTCCTTGCCGCCGACCGCACCCATTTTTTCCCAAAGCATGATGGCAGCGCGTGGATCATAGCCGGCACGGGCGGCCAGTTCGACGCCGATACGGTCGGCTTCGGTTTCGTGTGAACGGGAATTGGGCAGGCCCAGCAGACCCTGATACGCATATTCCATCCCCTTTTGCCCGACTGAACCCACGCCGGCCACAGTCGCCAGAATGGTGATGCCCAGACCGGCAATGGTCTGCTCCGAGGCGCGCTCCCGGGAATGCTCGCGCAAGGCATGGGCAATTTCGTGTCCCATCACCGCTGCCAGTTCGTCATCGGTGACGTTGAGCTTTTCAATCAGGCCGGTGTAAACAGCGATTTTCCCGCCGGGCATGCACCAGGCGTTCACCTCAGGCGACGTCAGCACATTGATTTCCCATTGCCACCGAGTGGCATCCTGCCGAAAGGCCGGTGTTTGCCGAATCAGTTTGTCGGCGATCGCGCGAACCCGCGCGGTCTGCATCGGGTCGCTGTTGCGCTTATCCTTTTTGTCCGCCTGCGCCATCAGCTGTGCGTATTGTTTGTTGGCGCTTTGCTCAATCGCTTGGGCCGACACC
>JBILCO010000233.1:0-3901 GCA_044353075.1 Burkholderiaceae bacterium | reverse complement strand
GACGCGAAGTTTTTCGAATGTACGTGATGCTGTCGCCGCGCTGGAATCTGGCACACCACAGGTGCTGGTGTCGGACATTCGCATGCCCGGTGAATCCGGGCTGGAGTTGCTGCAGATCGTCAAAACACGGTATCCCGGCCTGCCGGTGATTGTGATGACGGCTTTCTCCGACCTCGATTCGGCAGTGGCCGCCTTTCAGGGGGGCGCATTCGAGTACCTGGCCAAACCTTTTGATCTGGACAAAGCCGTCGAGCTGGTTCGACGCGCGCTCGAAGAGAGTTTGCGCGAATCGGGTGATGAACAGGCGCTGACGGAGACGCCCGAGATCCTGGGGCAGGCTGCGGCCATGCAGGATGTTTTCCGTGCGATCGGTCGCCTCTCTCAATCCAATGTCACGGTACTCATCACGGGCGAATCCGGTACGGGCAAAGAGCTGGTCGCTCGTGCGCTGCACAAGCACAGTCCGAGAGCAATGCAGCCGTTCATTGCGCTCAACACGGCCGCCATTCCCAAAGATTTGCTCGAATCCGAATTGTTTGGTCATGAGCGAGGCGCCTTCACCGGCGCGCAAGCCACGCGGCGCGGACGTTTCGAACAAGCCGAAGGCGGTACACTGTTTCTCGATGAGATAGGCGATATGCCATTTGATTTGCAGACCCGCCTGCTGCGCGTGCTCTCTGATGGACATTTCTATCGGGTCGGTGGTCATCAGTCACTCAAGGCCAATGTGCGCGTGATCGCGGCCACGCATCAGAATCTGGAGCAGCGCGTGCGCGAGGGTTTGTTCCGCGAGGATTTGTATCACCGTCTGAACGTCATTCGTCTGCGTTTACCCTCGCTGCGCGAGCGGAGCGAAGACATACCGCTACTGGCAAAACATTTTCTGGTGCAGAGCGCACGTCAGCTGGGTGTGGAGGCTAAGCGTTTGTCGGATCATGCAATGCGTTTTCTCGCATCGCTTGATTTGCCGGGGAATGTGCGTCAGCTCGAGAACCTCTGCAACTGGATTACGGTGATGGCACCGGGGCAGACGGTCGAGGTCAAAGACTTGCCAGCAGAACTCACCGGGGGCACGGTGACGTCGTTGCCACCGCAGGTAACGAATGGATCATCTCCGGTGATGAACGTGTTTCCGGACCCGAGTAATGAGGTCATACATCCTGTCTCGGCGCAAACTTTGGTCGGCACGGCAGAGGAACGACACGACTGGGTCATGATGCTCGAACATGAAGCCGCCAAAATGCTTTCAGCCGGCAAGCCCGAGGTCATGGATGCGCTGGGCAGACAGTTTGAGTCGGCGCTCATTAAAACAGCCCTCAGGCACACGAACGGTCGCAAGAACGATGCTGCAATACGTCTGGGTATTGGCCGCAATACGATCACGCGCAAAATCCAGGAGCTGGGTATCGAAGGCGGCAAGGACGACTGAGCGTCGCGCTATTGCCTCGATGGGCCGGCCGGGCAATTTACCCTCGCACAATGTGCAATGGCGGTCTTGGGGCTTCCGGCGTTTTTTTGGCGCTACGTCGTTTTTCGCTGGGTGGTGTCCAGCCGTGTCGTTTCCATAATGACTGGACATCCGATCCCGGTGTCCACTGATGCTCGCCGGGCTGCTTGCCGGCTGCCGGTAGCACGAATTTTTCCTCGAGCTGCTTTTGTTCCATCACGTTTTCTCCTGCCGAATCCTGCAAATTTTTACCACTGACACATCGTCATTAGCTGCAAAAACTTGAGAGTTAGGGCAAACCCGAACACCGCTTATTTTGGGTGGGCGGATCTGATGCGACGCCAGAGGGTAGTACGGCTGATGCCGAGAAAGGCCGCTGCCTCGGCTCGGTTGCCATCAAAGCGCGCCAGCACCTCCGCGACATCGGCTTCCGGCGCGTTGGCGAGTGCCGTGACAGGGCCGCTTGCGGGTGGCTGATGCGCGAGCTCCGGCGCAAGCTTGAGCAGGAAAGGCGGGGTCAGTGCCTGCAATGGTTCCACTGACAGAAACAGCGCGACGCGTTGCATCAGATTGCGCAGCTCACGCACGTTCCCCGGCCAGGGGCAGGATTGCAGCAGCGCCGTACAAGCCTGCAACTCAGCGCGCAGATTGGCTCCCGGGCGCACACCCATGTCCGCCAGCGCATTTTTCAGACACCATTCGGCCAGCGGAATCACATCGTCGGGGCGCTCGCGCAGCGGCGGTATCTTCACTCGCAGCACGCCCAGACGGTAAAAAAGATCCGCGCGAAATGCGCCGTCTGCGACGCGTTGTGCCAGATCGCAGTGGGTTGCGCTAATGATCCGTACATCGACGGGTATCGGTCGTGTGCCACCGACGCGGACGACTTCTTTTTCTTCGAGCACACGGAGCAGACGTGTTTGCAGCGCCAGCGGCATCTCACCTATTTCGTCGAGAAACAGCGTGCCCCGATGCGCAGCCTCGAAAAGCCCGGCATGACCACCGCGACGTGAGCCGGTGAAAGCGCCTTCTTCATAGCCAAATAATTCGGATTCCAGTAAAGATTCGGCAATGGCACCGCAATTCACCGCCAAGAAAGGTCGTGCGCCACCTTGTCCGCGCGGGCTCTCGCGATGAATCGCTTGTGCCACCAATTCTTTGCCGGTGCCGGTTTCGCCTTCGATCAGCACCGGCGCAGGCGAGCGGCCGTACAGTGATACGGTCTGGCGCAAGGTCTGCATGTGTTGTGATTCACCGCGCAGATCGGCTAGCCCATGTTTCGCCTGCAGGTGGTCAGCGACCGGGTACTGCCGTCCGCGCGGTGTGTCCAGTTGCGTGGCGCTGGCAATATCAAACGCATCCTCAAAGGCCTGTCGTATCGATGCGGCAGAGTAGACGAATACACCGGCCAGTCCGGCTTCTTCCGCAAGGTCAGTGATGAGACCTGCGCCGACGATGGCTTGGATGCCGGCCGACTTCATCTCGCTGACCTGCGCGCGTGCATCCTCGACAGTCACATAGGTACGTTGCATGATGGGTAGGCCAAAGGTCTGCTGGAATTCCTCCAACTCCGGCAGCGGTGACTGATAGTTGATCAGACCAATCTGAGGCGTGATCTTGCGCGCTCTCGCTAGTGCCTGCATCACATCGAAGCCGGTGGCCTTCGCGATCACGACCGGTAGAGCGAGTCGACTCTTCAGATAGGCCGCGTTCGAGCCCGCAGAAATCACCGCATCGCAGCGCTCCGTCTGCAGGCGCTCCCTGATGTGCGCGACCGCTTCTTCAAAGCCCAGTTGGATGGGTACGATCGTGGCCCGGTCATCAAACTCCAGCGTAATGTCGCGGAAGAGGTCAAACAGCCGCGAGATCGACACGGTCCAGAAGACAGGGCGGGTGGCGGTATCGCGTGAGCCAGGGAGGGGGCGTGCCATGTTTCAGAGGTTTCAATGTTTCATAAATATTGAACATTGAAACATAAAATGAAACATGCCGTCAAAGCCTGCACCGGGCCTGAACCTCCGCATCGCAGCCAGACGTCTGTTTTCAAAGGATATTTTCGTGGTCCCGCCGGACCGAGAGCGTGCGCTTCCCGATGGCATGCCGATTGCACTATCTGCCGTGTAGCTCCCTCTGAAACAGACCAACACAGGAATTATTCATGAGCATCCCATCTCCCGGCGCGCGATCAAAGAAGAATCGCCGCTGCAAGTCATTGGTGCCATCAATGCCAATCATGCCTTGCTGGCCAAGCGCGCTGGTTTCCGTGCCATTTACCTGTCGGGCGGTGGTGTTGCCGCCGGTTCGCTCGGCTTGCCTGACCTGGGAATTTCCAATCTGGATGATGTGTTGACCGATGTGCGTCGCATCACCGATGTGTGCGACTTGCCGCTGCTGGTCGATGTGGACACGGGTTTTGGTTCGTCGGCGTTCAATGTCGCGCGAACCGTGAAATCC
>JBILCO010000232.1:0-3905 GCA_044353075.1 Burkholderiaceae bacterium | reverse complement strand
ATCTGGTCTGGCTGGTCGAGCAGGACGTCACGAGACCCGGCAAGAACGGTCAGCCTTCACGCACTGAGCGTGTGCTGGTGCCAAGGGTCTATCTGATGCCGCGTGACGGCGATCTACTAGCTACCGGCGGACTGATCAGCGCCGAGCGCGTTGATCTGGTTGTCAGTGAATCGCTGAATAACGCAGCAACAATGACCGGCCACAGCAGGGTCAGGCTTGATACCGGCACGCTCAATAACAACGGTGGCGATATCCGCGGTGAGCGGGTCATCGTCAGCGCTCACGAGGACATCAACAGCCAGGGCGGCAGCGTTAGCGCAAAGAACGATCTGGTGCTGGTCGCCGGTCGCGATGTAACGCTGCAAAGTACGACCCACAGCAGTCAGCGCAGCCAGCGCGACCGCCATACCAGCAGCACGGCAAGCCGAACCAATCTTGATCGCCGCGCCTCACTGCATGTCAGTGGCAACGGAAATCTTGTTGTGTATGCGGGACGAGATCTCAAACTGGACGGCGCGCACATCAGCCATGCCGGTGAGGGTAAAACCCAGTTGATTGCAGAGCGCGATCTGCAATTGCAAACCGTCGGCACCCAGTCCAGTACCGACAGCCATTCGCGTCACAACAGCGCCAATTTTCTGCGCAAATCAGAGCACAGCGAAGTCGGTACTCGCATCGACACGCAGGGCGATATCGATATGGTCGCCGGCCGGGATGTTCAGGCACGTGCCGCCAGCATCAGCAGCACGCAGGGGCTCATTGATATCGCTGCGGGTCGGGATGTGCAGCTAGAGGCCGGCGAGTCAGGAAAAGAATTTGCGCAGGGATCGCAATACAAACACAGCGGTGTCATTGGTTCAAAAACGATCACGCAGCGCTTCGAGGAAGAGCGCAGTGATGCGCTGGAGACGTTAGTCAGCGGTCGAGATGTCCGTATCAGCGCGGGTGAGGACCTGCAGATCAAAGGCAGCAGCATCGTCGCTGATCGTGATACGCAGCTTATCGCCGGCAATGACGTCAGCATCATGTCTGCCACTGATGCTGCGCGGATTTCTACTTACAACCATCAGCGCAAATCCGGTATTTTTTCCGGCCCAGGCGTGAGCGTCACGGTCGGTAAGCAGCAAACAGAACACACCTCGGAAGTCAGCAGCACCACACAGCAGGCCAGCATCATCGGCGCAGTACAGGGCGATGTCAGCATTGTCGCCGGTGGCGATTACCGTCAGGAAGCGAGCCAGCTGCTCTCCCTATCCGGTTCAGTGGAGGTAGAAGCAGCGAATATCGATGTGGTCGCTGGCATCAACACCCAGGACGCTGCCAACAGTTCGACGTTCAAACAATCAGGCGTCACCGTTTCGGTCAGTAATCCCATCGTCAGTGCTGGGCAAACACTGGATCATCTGAACCAGGCACGGAAAAACACCACCGACAGTCGTGCGCAGGCGCTGGCCGCTGCGTCATCGGCGATGACCGTCGCCAATACGGTCAGCGACATCCAGAAAGATCCGAGCAAGGCCACCAGCATCACGATCAGCGTGATGGCGGGCAGCCGCAAAAGCGAATCGCGCAGCGAACAGCATCTGCAAGTGGCCGCGCCTTCTGTGATTGCCGGTGCCAGTGATGTGAACTTGATTGCACGTGGTGATGAGGCGGCCGGCATCGGCATCACCGGCAGCCAGATCAGCGCAGGCAAGGATGTGCGCCTGCACAGCGACGGCACCATTGATCTGAGCGCGCAAGCCAACACCGCGACGCAGACCAGCACCAGCAAAAGCAGCAGCAATGGGGTCGGTGTCGCTGCGACGGTCGGTAACGGCAGCGCAGGCATTGGCGTAGCAATCTCGGCCAGTCGTGGACGCGGCAACGCCGATGGCGATGATCTGAGCTGGACGCACACGCGCATCGAGGCCGGGCAACAGGCGGATATCAGGGCTGAGGACGATGTCAACCTCAGAGGCGCAATTGTCGCAGCAGATCAGGTCACCTTGCGTACCGGCGGTGATCTGCATATCGAAAGCCTGCAAGAAGTCAGCCGCTACGCCAGCGAGCAAAAGCAGGCCAGTGCGGATGTCCTTATACCGGTCGCTGGCAAGCCATCTGGGCAGCTCAGTGTCGGCCAACAGCAAGTCGACAGCATTTACCAGAGCGTCAACGAGACATCGGGCATACGCACAGGTGACGGCGGCTTTGATGTCGCCGCTGGTGGCGACGCGACGATCATCGGTGGCGTCATCACCAGCACCGATGACGCACACGGTGCCGGTAAAAACAAATTCAGCAGCGATACGCTGACCACCAGCGACATCAGCAACCACGCGAGTTACTCGGCCAGTGCCACCAACGTCACGCTCGGCGCCTCGCAAAAAATCAGTGGCTCATTCACCCCCAGCAACACCAGCGCAGGCCATGCGACCGACGGAGACCGTGTCGACAGCGTGACCCGTGCCGGGATTACCGGTATCGCCGGTGACACCAGCGTGCGCACCGGTGACGCTGATGCACCGCTGCCGAGAATTTTCGACGCTGGCAAGGTCGAGCGCGAGGTGAGCGCGAACGCGCAAATCTATCAACAGTTCGGCCTGCAGGCCAGCAAGGCAATTGGCGACTACGCCAACACTCAGCTCGCACGCGCTGATGAGCTGCGAGCACAGGCAAGAAGCACCGACAACGATACGACACGCCAGCAGCTGCTCAGAGAAGCCGACACGCTTGAAAGCCAGTGGGGTGACAGCGGTACCGCGCGCGTATTCGCTCACACCCTCGTTGGAGGTCTGACCGGTGGCGTCGATGGTGCAGCCGGCGCCGCCGCCGGGACGCTCACTGCAGCGTATCTCGGTGATGCACTCAGAGACGCCGGCATAGACGACACACTGGCCGACAGCCTGACCGCACTCGCTGCGACGACCGCCGGCTCACTCTCCGGCAACGTACCGGGTGCCGTCGCAGCGTTAAACGAAGTCGCCAATAACTATCTGTCGCATGCCGAAGCAAGGCGCTATGCCGAACTGAGCGACAAAAAGCTGTTCGGCCGCTGCGATGCCGCCTGCGACAGTGAACTCAAAGCACTCAAGAGCACCGACAAGCAACGTGATGCCGAACTGCGCGCTTGCGAAAACATTCAGACACCTGCCTGCAATGCAACACGCCAGCAGGTTCGGTTTACCGCCGCTGAATACATTCGTATCGACCAATCGCCACTCGAATCGTTTGAATACAACCTGCACCGGCTCCAAACCACCACCCTGGCCGAAGACACGATGGACGGAGCCCGTCCAGCCCGCGCCACCGGCTTCGGAAAAGCGGTGGTCGATGGCGTCACCGATCTCGCCAAAGGCGCGTGGATAGGTCTTAAAGCCATCGCCGGTGACCCTGAAGCACGGCAGCAAGTAGTCGACGGCGCACAAGCCAGTTTCGAGTTCCTAAGCGACCTGACGAATTGGCGCTACCTCTTCGGTGCACTCACCCCTGAGAAAAAAGAAGAACTGGCGCTTGCGTATGAGCAAGGCGATGGCAAAGCGGTTGGCCGCATACTGGGCGAGCAGTGGGCCAACACACCGATCGGCGGCGGTGGGTTAGGTACCCTCAAAAATACCGGCAAGGGTATTAATGCAGCCAGCAATACAGGCAAGCTGGCAGACAAGACGCCGACCCATCCGGATTACGTCGAACACATCATTGGCGGAGATTTCAATGTCCGATCACGAAAAGTCACCGGCGGACACTCTTTGCTCAATGATGATGTCAGAATTTTGGAAGTTGTTTCGCCGCCGGATGCGCATGGGGTTTATGAGGCGATCGTCGAAATCAAGCAACCGGATGGGAAGTGGGTCAGGAAGGAAAATGGATCCGTGCCAAACACCATGTTTCCTGCAGATTGGAGCCGCGAACGAATTATTGAAGAG
>JBILCO010000024.1:0-13364 GCA_044353075.1 Burkholderiaceae bacterium | reverse complement strand
GTGATGATGCATCATCGCCATCAGTGCAGCGATGCGATCCGTCATATTGCTGGCATGATCGAGCTGATCCTGCATGAGTTTATGTGACTGCGATTCATCCAGCTCGGCCAGATAGCCCAACGCATTGTTACGCAACGCACGGCGACCAGCATGAACGGGATCAGGACTATACGCACCGGGGGTGTGGTTGGCGCGGTAGAGGTCGATCAGATCGCTGTGCAATGCAAGCGCCAGGTGATAACGAAGTGCACGGCGTGCGCGGTGAATGGCTTGCGGATTAATCACGTCGACCTGCTCAGCGAGCATGCCTTCGGACGGTAGCGTCAGCACCAGATCGCGGAAGGCAGGGTCGAGCGATGTATCGCGCAGGAGCTTGCGCAAGGCATCCGCCAGCAATGTGTCCTGCTCAGTCGCGTTGTAGCGCAGATCGTCGGAGATCGCCGTACTTGCCAGGGAAAGCAACCGACGGGTGGCCAGTCGCTGCCCGGCTTCCCAGCGGTTGAATGGATCGCTGTCATGCGCAAGCAGAAAGGCCAACTCGTCATCGGTGTAGTCATACTCCAGAACGACGGGCGCAGAGAAGTTGCGCAATAACGAAGGTACCGGCGCATGGTCAATGCCGGTGAAAGTGAAATGCTGAGTGGACTCGGTCAGCTCCAGCACGAGAGTGGTTGCTACTGTGTGTACTTCGATCTCGTCCGGCGCGGTGGAGTTCTCCAGCTGCAAAGGCAAATCCTGTCCTTGGGCGTCGAGCAGACCCACGGCAACCGGTATGTGCATTGCCAGCTTGTGGTCTTGCCCGGGCGTGGACGGACAGCTCTGCATCATCGTCAGTGTGCAGGTTTGTGCTGCGGCGTCGTACTGTGATGTCACTTTGACGCGCGGTGTGCCGGCCTGGCTATACCAGTGCTCGAACTGACTGAGATCGCGCTGGTTGGCATCGCTCATCGCCGCACGGAAGTCATCACAGGTGACGGCCTGTCCGTCATGGCGGCTGAAATAGAGATCCATTCCGCGACGGAATCCTTCGCGACCCAGCAGGGTCTGCATCATGCGAACGACTTCGGCACCTTTTTCGTAGATGGTGAGTGTGTAGAAATTATTGATCTCAACATAGGAATCAGGCCGTACCGGATGCGCCATCGGACCGGCATCTTCTGGAAACTGCGCGGCACGAAGTACACGCACATCCTCAATCCGCTTGACCGCGCGGCCGCTCTCATTGCCCATCATGTCGGCAGAAAATTCCTGATCACGAAAGACAGTCAGTCCTTCTTTGAGTGACAACTGAAACCAGTCACGGCAGGTCACACGATTGCCGGTCCAGTTATGAAAATATTCGTGAGCAACCACGGACTCGATGTTGTTGTAATCGGCATCGGTGGCGATACGCGAATTGGCGAGCACGTATTTGGTGTTGAAAATATTCAGGCCCTTGTTTTCCATCGCGCCCATGTTGAAATCGCTGACGGCTACGATCATGAAGCGATCAAGGTCAAGCTCAAGTCCGAATCGCTCTTCGTCCCAACGTATGCTTTTCACCAGCGAGTCCATGGCATGCGAGGTCTTGTCCAGATTGCCGTCTTCCACCCAGACCTGCAGCAGCACTTCCCTGCCGGACCGCAAACGCAGCGTTTCCTCTTCGCACACCAGCTGGCCAGCGACCAGTGCAAACAGATACGAGGGTTTGCGAAACGGGTCTTCCCAGAGGGCGTAATGGCGCCCGTCACCGATGTCGCCTTGCTCGATCAGATTGCCATTCGACAGCAGCACCGGATACCGGGCTTTGTCGCCGCGCAGCATGACCCGGTATTTCGCCATCACATCGGGTCGGTCCGGAAAATAAGTAATTTTGCGGAAGCCTTCGGCTTCACACTGGGTAAAAAAATTCCCGTTGGAGACGTACAAACCCATCAGTGACGTATTGCGGTCCGGATGAATCAAGGTTTCGATTTCCAGAGTCACTTCGTCGGGCGCATTGTCGATGATAAGCCTGTTGCCTGACAGCCGGTAATCGCGTTTGCCGAGCGTTTGGCCATTCATCCGCAGCGCGATCAGGTTCAAATCCTCACCATGCAGCACCAGCTCACGGGATGAACTCCCTGCATTGCGCCGCAACACGGTACGGGCTGCAACCCGGGTGGCTTTCGGATCGAGATCAAAACCGATATCGATCGTATCAACCCGGAATGCCGGGGGGGAGTAATCCTGTCGGTGTATCGTGGCAGCAGTGTCGGTGCGCATAAGAGAAGAAAAACGGCGATCGGGTCGTAAAGCTGCATTTTACCAAGCAGACGGCTCTCGCAAGGGCCCAACTGACGCATGCAATGAAAGGAAATGTATGAGAATCTAGACTCCGTTTGTAATCGCCTGCCCAAATACCTCCGAGCGAAAGATCATGAGAGTTACCGTCTGCCTCTTCACCGCCCTTTGCCTGTTGCTGTCAGGCTGCGCCACCCGAATCCGCAGTGAGGTGACTGCCTTTCACCAGTGGCCGGCCAACACGGCCGGAAAGACCTTCGCGTTTGCCCAAAAAGACAGTGAACCTGCCGGGCTGGAGCGCCGGAGCTATGAGGATCTGATCCGCGCCGAGCTGATTCGCATGGGTTTGCGCGAGGCGGAGGGCGGACAGAACGCAGCACTTGCGGTGAGCTTCAATGCCTCGGCGGCGGCTAGGGATGTCCGTGTGATCGAAACGGTTCTGGTCGATTCCTGGTATGGCACGCCATGGTACGGCCCGGGTTATTACTCGCCGCACTGGGGCGGGTGGCCGGGTTATGGGTATCCGTATGCGAATCCCTTCTACGGACCGTTTGGCGCCGGCATACCCGTCGCGCGCGAGCAGGAGCGGCGATACACCGTTCACACCCGTGAGCTGAAGCTCGCGATCAATGACACCAGCGGCGGACAAGCGCTCTATGAAGTCACGGTACGCAGCGAAGGCAAGGAGGGCAATCTGGCCAAGGTCATGCCCTATCTGGTGCGCAGCGCTTTTACCGATTTTCCGGGCAAAAGCGGTACGCCGCGCGTGGTCGAAATGAAATTCGATCCCAAACACTGAGCGCTGAAAATAGAAGGCCTGACCCGCGCACGGGGTCAAGCGTTTGCGCCGGCTTGAATCGGCGCACGAATCAGGTCAAGAATCAAGTCACATAGGCCACCGATGCCCAGGTGATCAACCCGAGCAACATCACCGCCAGAGCAAGCACAATGAGCAGTCTGCCGAAATGCGGACCATGATCAGCCCCCGACGGTGGTTCGTCGGGATGCTGCATGGGGTTGTCCTGCTCATTCTCGTCTTGCATCGATATACCTCAGGGCAGCAAGATGGTTGAGCCGGTGGTCTTGCGCGACTCCAGATCACGATGCGCCTGCTGCACATCGCTGAGCGCATAACGCTGATTGATCTCGATCTTTACTTTACCGCTTTCAACCATGCGGAACAGATCGGCTGCCATCGCTTCCAAATCACTGCGTTTGGCTGTGTACGAAAACAGCGTTGGACGCGTGATGAACAGAGAACCGCGCGAGGCGAGTTCGTTCAGCGAGAAAGGCGGCACCGGTCCCGAGGCCGATCCATAACTGACCATCGTGCCGAGCGGTGACAGGCAATCCAGTGAATTGATGAAGGTGTCCTTGCCGATCGAGTCGTAGACGACCGGCACGCCCTTGCCGCCCGTGATTTCCTTGACGCGCTCGACAAAATTTTCCTTGTTGTAGTTGATGATGTGCGTGCAGCCGTGCGCCTTGGCCAGTTCGCCTTTTTCATCCGAACCTACAGTGCCGATCATGTTCACACCCAGCGCGCGTGCCCACTGGCAGGCAATCAGGCCGACGCCACCGGCGGCGGCGTGAAACAAAATGGTTTCGCCGCCCTTGAGCGGAAAAGTCCGATGAAACAGGTATTGCACCGTCAGGCCCTGCAGCATCATGGCAGCCGCTGTCTCGAAACTGATCGAATCGGGCAATTTAACCAGCGCTTCAGCGGGCATCACACGCGCCTCGGCATAGGCACCGGGCGGACGCGTCGCATAGGCGACCCGGTCGCCGGCCTTCACGTGGGTGACATCCGCACCCACGGCTTCGATCACGCCCGCGCCTTCCATACCCAGCCCGGCCGGCAGCGTCTGCGGATACAGTCCAGTGCGGAAGTAAACGTCAATGTAATTCAGGCCAATCGCATGATGACGAATCCGGACTTCGCCGGGACCCGGCTCGCCCACCTCGACATCCACATACGACATCACTTCGGGACCGCCGTTGCTGAAACAACGTATTGCTTTTGTCATGACTGTGCCTGCTTAAAATTGATTGAAAGATGAACCGCAAATGATAACTGCAAACCGCCGTGGATCAGGAGGTACCCGGAGGGGCGATGCCCAAATCCATGATGCCCTCCCCCTCGGTTACGCAAGTGCCCCGGCATAGCCGGAGTTTCGTTATTTTTTCCACGACAGCAGATAAATTCCCGCCAATACCAGCGCGGTGCCCATCAACTGTATCCCGGCGACCGGTTCCTGCAACAGCCAGGCCGCGAGAAACAAGGTCGACACCGGTCCCGCCATACCCGCCAGCGAGGCCACCGGCGCCCCAACCCGAGCGATGGCCATCATGGTCAAAAACACCGGCAACACCGTGCAAAATACGGCATTGACCAGGGACAGACCATAGACTGCCGGCGGCTGCACCAGTAAGGCGGGTGAGCGCAACAGCAAAAACTGCGCAAGCGACGCCAGCGCGGACACGCACATTACATACGACACCAGACGCAGTGTGCCCACGCGCTGTACCAGTTCGCCAGAAAACAGCAAGTACATCGCGTAACTGAGCGCACTGCCCAGCACGAAGGCGCCGCCAATCATCACATCCGAGCCTCCCAAGCGGGCATCGTGAATGAATACCAGCACCGTGCCGCCATAGCAGATGGCCAGCGCCAGCCACTCGATGCGGCTGACGCGTTTTTTCAGCCAGAACACCGACATCAGCAAGACGAACGACGGCGTCAAGAACAAGATCAAGCGCTCGAGGCCCGCCGAAATATAAGCCAGGCCGATGAAATCCAGATAACTCGACAAGTAGTAGCCCAGCAGACCGAGCTGAACAATGCGCCAGCGATCCGCTAGGGCCAGCGGCGCCTGCCGCTTCATCTGCAGCAGTGCAATGACGCCAAAGGCAGGCAGCGAAAACAGCATGCGAAAGGCCAGCACCGTCATCGCGTCGACCTGATGCCGGTAGAGCAGCTTCACCACGATGGCTTTGCCGGAAAACAGTACTGCACCGATGAGTGCCATTGCCAATCCGACAAGGAACAATCGCCGCTGTCCATGGTGAAGGTCGGTTGCAGAGGTAGATGAAGGCATGAGTGGGCGAGCAGGCGTGGGCGGACAAGTCTGTCTTCAGGAATTCTACTGGGCACACTGCCGGTCAGCCTTCAGCATTGGCGAACCACGCATTTGCGCACGGCTTTCGCACAGGCCGGTATGGTAAAATTTGCCCCCTGTTCATCGGCCTGCACAGGCGAAAAACTGCCTCCGCGACTGCCTCCCGGCGCGCTGCACCTATTGCAAGGCAAGTAACGAAATCCGGAAAGAAAGCACATGGCAGGACATAGCAAATGGGCCAATATCAAGCACAAGAAGGCCGCGACTGACGCAAAGCGCGGCAAGATATGGACCCGCCTGATCAAGGAAATCACGGTCGCTGCCCGGATGGGCGGTGGTGACATTGCCAGCAATCCCCGGCTGCGGTTAGCGGTCGATAAGGCGGCTGACGCCAATATGCCCAAGGACAACGTGAACCGCGCGATCCAGCGCGGCTCCGGCGGTCTGGAAGGGGTGAATTACGAAGAAATTCGCTACGAGGGCTACGGCCTGAATGGCGCGGCGATCATCGTTGATTGCATGACCGACAACCGCGTACGCACCGTCGCCGAGGTACGACACGCGTTTTCCAAGTACGGTGGCAACATGGGGTCGGAAGGCTCGGTCGCTTTCCTGTTCAGGCACTGCGGTCAGCTACTGTTTGCGCCCGGCACGAACGAAGATGCGTTGATGGAAGCCGCACTTGAGGCCGGCGCCGATGATGTGATCGCCGATGACGAAGGCGGCTTCGAAGTCATTTGCGATCCGCAGATTTTTTCGAACCTGCGTGAGACGCTTGAAAAAGCCGGCTTCGCACCGGAAGTGGCCGAAGTCACGATGAAGCCTTCAACGAGCACCGAATTCGCTGGCGACGATGCAGTAAAAATGCAAAAACTGCTAGATGCGTTGGAAAATCTCGACGACGTGCAAGAGGTTTATACCAACGCCGTAATAGAGAATTAAGAGCCTCTGAGAACGGGTTGCGGACAATCCGGTAAAGATTGCCGCCCCGCGTTTTTTGATTCTGCCGCGCTGGCATAACTGGCGCTGATACGACAACCTGACCTGACGTTTTCATGAAAATTCTTGTAGTAGGCTCTGGTGGCCGCGAACATGCTCTCGCCTGGAAGCTGGCGCAGTCCAAGCGCATCCAGGTCGTGCTGGTCGCCCCCGGCAATGGCGGTACGGCGCTCGATGCCCGCATGAAAAATGTGAACATCACCGACCCGGCAGCGCTCGCCGATTTTGCGCAACAAGAACACGTGGCACTGACCGTGGTCGGTCCTGAAGCGCCGCTGGCCGCTGGCATTGTCGATATCTTCCGCGAGCGCGGGATGAAGATTTTCGGTCCTACCCAACAGGCAGCGCAGCTGGAGAGCTCCAAAGATTTTGCCAAGGCTTTCATGGAGCGCCATGGCATTCCTACCGCGCGCTACCAGACGTTTTCGGATGCTACTGCCGCCCATCGCTATATCGACGAGCAAGGCGCGCCTATCGTTATCAAAGCCGATGGCCTCGCTGCCGGCAAGGGCGTGGTCGTCGCCATGACGCTGGAAGAAGCGCACGGCGCAATCGACATGATGTTGTCGGACAATCGCTTCGGCGATGCCGGTGCGCGGGTGGTGGTTGAAGAATTTTTGGAAGGTGAAGAAGCCAGCTTCATCGTCATGGTCGACGGCAAAAACATTCTGCCGCTGGCCACCAGCCAGGATCACAAGCGTCTGCTGGACCACGACCTGGGCCCAAACACCGGCGGCATGGGCGCTTACTCGCCGGCCCCGATCGTGACACCGGAATTGCATGCGCGCGTGATACGCGAAATCATTCAGCCTACTGTGCAAGGCATGGCTAAAGACGGTATCCCGTACACCGGCTTTCTGTATGCCGGTCTGATGATTGATGCTCAGGGTAATGCCAAGACCCTGGAATTCAATTGCCGAATGGGCGATCCGGAAACGCAACCCATTATGGCCCGCCTGAAAACTGATCTCGTCTCGGTCATGGAACATGCGGTCGCCGGCACACTGAACGAAGTCGAACTCGACTGGGACCGGCGCACGGCGCTGGGTGTGGTGATGGCCGCTGGCGGTTATCCGGATGCGCCGCGCAAAAATGATGTGATCAGCGGCATACCGGCAGAAACAGAAGACAGCATGACCTTTCATGCTGGCACCGCACTGAACGATAAGACGCTCACCACCCAGGGCGGGCGTGTACTGTGCGTCGTCGGTCTGGGTGACAGCGTTCGCGTCGCTCAGAAACATGCGTATGACGCGCTGGACAAGATCCGATTCGAGGGCATGCAGTTCCGCCACGATATTGGCTGGCGCGCACTGAAGCGACCGGCCTGAACAAGCTCCGTCAATAAAAAGGTTATTCCATGGACATGCCCGATTCGAATGCCGTCAGAAACTGGCTGCTATCACTACAGGAACGCATCGTATCGGCGGTTGAAGCGGTTGATGGTAAGCCCTTCCTCCGTGACAGCTGGGAACGCCCGGAAGGTGGCGGTGGCATTTCCCGCCTGATCGAAGAAGGCAATGTACTCGAGCGTGGCGGCGTGGGTTTTTCGCATGTCAAAGGCAGCAGCCTGCCACCCTCGGCAGCGGCGAATCGCCCTGAAGTGGCCGGTCACCCCTGGGAAGCGATGGGGGTATCGCTGGTTTTTCATCCGCGCAATCCCTACGCACCGACAGTACACATGAATGTGCGCTTTTTCACCACCACGGGCGAAGGCAATCAGCGCGTCTGGTGGTTTGGTGGCGGCATGGACCTGACGCCTTACTATGGCTTTGAAGAAGATGCCCGGCATTTTCACCAGACCTGCCGCACCGCGCTCGATCCGTTTGGTGCTGAACTGCATCCGCGCTTCAAGCAATGGTGTGATGAGTATTTCTACCTGAAGCATCGCAAGGAGGCGCGCGGTGTCGGCGGTGTATTTTTCGATGACTTCAATGGCCCCGGCTTTGAACAGAGCTTCGCGATGACCCAGAGCGTTGGCGATCATTTCATTGATGCCTATCTGCCGATTCTGAAACGTCGCAAGGACGTGGCGTATGGCGAGCGCGAGCGTGATTTCCAGGCGTATCGTCGTGGTCGTTATGTGGAATTCAATCTGGTCTTCGACCGCGGCACGCTGTTCGGTCTGCAGTCGGGCGGACGCACTGAGTCCATCTTGATGTCCTTGCCACCGATCGTGAAATGGCGGTACGACTGGCAGCCTGAAGCCGGCTCGGCGGAAGCAAAGCTTTATACGGATTTTCTGCCGCATCGTGACTGGCTGGCTGCATGAGTGTGCGCGGTGCGCAAGATGGACAAGCGGTGCGCTGCATACTGCTGCTGGGAGGCAGCTTCGATCCGGTCCATTCGGGTCATGTCGGACTGGCACGCTATTTCTGCACCCTGCTGCATCCGGATGAGCTGCGACTGATACCCAGCGGTCGCCCCTGGCAAAAACCGGAGATGACGACGCCAGCAGCGCATCGCATTGCCATGTTGCAGGCGGCTTTCGATCACTGGCCCACACCGGTTCGTATTGATGAGCAAGAGATTCACCGGGAAGGCCCGAGCTACATGATCGACACCTTGCGTCATTGTCGCGCAGAGCTGGGGCGTGACGTTTCCATCGCGCTGATCATGGGCGCAGATCAACTGGTCAATCTGCATACCTGGCACGAATGGCCGGCATTATTTGAGGAAGCCCATCTCTGCATCGCCACTCGTCCGGGTTTCAGTACAGAGAGCGCCGCGCTGCACGAGGCAGTAGCAGCACAAATTACCCGACGGCTGGCGAGTGCAGACCAGCTGCGAGAAACACCGTCGGGCCTGGTCTGCATTGCCCGCCAGCTGGCGCTGGAGATATCGTCGACCGCCATACGGCAGCGGCTTGCCCGATCCGAAGACACTGCCGGACTGCTCCCGGGAGCGGTGCTAGACTACATTCAACAACATCACCTTTATCAGACTCATTAATGGATATTAAAAAACTGCAGGGCCTCGTCGTGGACGCACTTGAGGACGTCAAGGCACAGGACATCCGTGTCTTCGACACCACCCACCTGACCAGTATGTTTGACCGCATTGCGATTGCCTCCGGCACATCCAACCGTCAAACGAAAGCACTGGCGTCTTCGGTGCGCGACTCGGTCAAGGCCGCAGGCGGCCACATCATCAGCATGGAAGGCGAAGGTACCGGTGAATGGGTACTGGTGGATCTGGGCGATATGGTGGTACACATCATGCAGCCGGCTATCCGCGCCTACTATCGTCTTGAAGAACTCTGGGGTGAAAAGGAAATCAAGCTCGGTGCTTCGACACGCTCGGCGACATCGGCAAAGCAAACGCTGGTCAAAGCCTCGGGTCACATCACCAAGACAGCGGTGAAGAAACCCACGGGCACCAAGGCACCGGCGAAAAAAGCCGCGCCTGAAAAAACAAGGGTCGCGGAAGCTGCTGCAACCAGAGCGCCGGCGAAAAAGACAGCCGCTAAAAAAGCGGTTGCCAAAAAAGTCGTCGCGAAAAAAGCCGTAGCCCAAAAAGCGACGATTAAAAAAGTCGTTGCGAAAAAAACCACGCCGAAAAAGAGCGCTGCTCAAAAAACACCCGCCCGAAAAGCACCCGCGCGAAAAACCGGCAGCACGGCCAGAAAAACGCCGGCAAGTAAAACCGGGGCAACCCGCCGCGCAACGACCAAGTCTGGCGCTTAACTCCGGCCCATGCAACTGATCGTTGCAGCCGTCGGTCACAAGATGCCGGCCTGGATCGAGGCGGGCTTTCAGGAATATGCGAAACGCATGCCGCCTGAATGCCGGCTGGTGCTGAAAGAAATCAAGCCGGTCGAGCGTTCATCCAGCCGCAGCGCAGAAACCGTGATGGCGCAGGAGCGCCAGCGTATCGAGGTCGTGCTGCCCAAAGGCGGTCATGTGATCGCCCTGGATGAACACGGCAGAGACCTGACCACCGTGCAGTTATCGGAACATCTGACGCAGTGGCAACAGCAAGGCGGCGATGTTACATTCGTCATCGGCGGTGCGGATGGGCTGGATGCCGATTTCAAAAAAAACACGGACATGCTGCTGCGCGTATCGAGCCTCACCCTGCCCCACGGCATGGTCAGGGTGCTGCTGGCAGAACAGCTGTATCGCGCGTGGACGATTACGCGCAACCACCCTTATCATCGCACCTAGGTACGTAGCCAAATTTGATTGTGAATCGTGTACGGAAGCCGCACAGTAATTCAATACTCTTATACAAAGCAACGTCACTGGATCCCGGCCTGCGCCGGGATGACGTTTCAAAGAGGTCTGGCTTTAATTCTGTCATCCCGGCGCAGGCCGGGATCCAGCGTCGTTCACTGTGTATCAGATGATTTTGACAATGAAAAATACGAAGCTACTTAGCTCGGAAGGCACCGATTCACTGCTGCTGACTCACTGAAACTGATTCACTGACCCTGATTGATTCGCTCTGATCGCTACCACGGGAAGCATGGAATGACACTGGCAGATCCCACAATTTATCTGGCCTCCAAAAGCCCGCGCCGACGCGAACTGTTGCAGCAGGTAGGTATCCGCTTTGAGGTGCTTGAACTACAAGAGGAGCCCGGCAGCCATGGTGCTGTGTCTGAAATACCCCACGACGCAGAAGTACCAGAGAAGTATGTAGCGCGCGTCGCACGCGAAAAAGCCGACAGCGGCTGGGCTGCCGTATTGTGGCGTCATCTGCCGCGACGTATCGTGCTGGCGGCGGACACTACGGTCACTATTGATGGAAAAATTCTGGGCAAGCCCGCCAACCACGAAGAAGCCATGAGCATGCTGCGACTGCTGTCCGGCCGTACACATCAGGTTCTAACTGCGGTAGCGGTACGCTTTGACGAGCAGGTGAATGAAATCCTTCATCGTTCAGAGGTGCGATTTGCAGCACTGAGCGAAACGAGCATGCGAGCCTACTGTAATCTGCCCGAGCCGTATGACAAAGCCGGCGGGTATGGGGTGCAGGGACACGCAGCCCAATTCATAGAACATATCAGCGGCAGCCATTCAGGCATTATGGGGCTGCCACTATTTGAAACCACCCGATTGTTAGAGCAAGCAGGTATCAAAATACTATGACGGAAGATTTACTGGTCAATATCACGCCGCAAGAGACACGGGTCGCGCTCCTGCAGCAAGGTGCCGTTCAGGAATTGCACATCGAACGCACCGCCTCACGCGGCCGGACTGGCAATATTTATCTGGGCAAGGTTGCCCGAGTGCTGCCGGGGATGCAATCGGCGTTCATTGATATCGGTTTGGAGCGTGCGGCTTTTCTGCATGTCGCCGATATCTGGGAAGCCCGCGTACAACATAGCAGTGGCGGCACGGGTGGCGCTGGCAATACGCCCACACCGATTGAAAAACTGCTGTTCGACGGTCAGGCGTTGCTGGTACAGGTGATCAAAGACCCCATTAGCACCAAAGGCGCCCGACTATCTACACAGATATCGATCGCAGGTCGCATGCTGGTCTACCTGCCGCAGGATCCGCATATCGGTGTGTCGCAGCGCATTGGTGATGAAATTGAGCGCGAAGCTCTGCGCGAAAAAGTGCAAGGCCTGCTGCCCGCCGATGAAAAAGGCGGCTTCATCATTCGCACGATGGCCGAAGGTGCCAGCGATACCGATCTGACCAGTGATGTGGCTTATCTGCGTAAAACCTGGGAGCATCTTCTGGAGCAATCCCGCAAGCTACCCCCACCTTCGCTGCTATATCAGGATCTGAATCTGTCGCAGCGCGTGCTGAGAGATTTCGTCGGCGAAGAAACCACCACCATACAAATCGACTCACGCGAGAATTTCATCAGACTCAGCGAGTTCGCAGAAAGCTATACACCCTCGGTGATGCCGAAGCTGACGCATTACACCGGCGAGCGCCCGCTGTTTGATCTGCATGGCATAGAAACAGAAATTGAAAAAGCGCTGGGGAAACGGGTTGATTTGAAGTCGGGCGGTTATCTGATTATCGAGCAGACCGAGGCGATGACGACGATTGACGTCAATACCGGCAGCTATGTCAACGGCCGGAATTTTGATGACACGATTTTCAAAACCAATCTGGAAGCAGCGCATGCGATTGCGCGGCAACTACGATTGCGCAATCTCGGTGGCATCATTATTCTCGATTTTATCGATATGGAAAATATCGAGCATCGGGGTGCTGTCTTGACTGAGCTGCACAAGGCCCTAGCACGCGACCGAACCAAAGTAACTGTGTCCGATTTTTCCGCACTGGGCCTGGTCGAGATGACCCGCAAACGTACCCGCGAGTCACTCGCACACATCTTGTGCGAAACCTGCCCCGCCTGCCATGGCAAAGGTCAGGTCAAAACTGCGCGCACCATTGCGTACGAAATCCTGCGCGAGTTGCTTCGTGAAGCCAAACAATTCAACCCTCGTGAGTTCCGTATTCTGGCATCACAAGTGGTGATTGATCTCTTTCTGGAAGAAGAGTCTCAGCATCTGACCATGCTGGGTGACTTCATTGGCAAACCGATTTCGCTGCAGGTAGAGAATGGTTTTCATCAAGAGCAGTACGACATTATTTTAATGTAGTGTGAATTAAATTATTTTCAACTTCCTTTCATACTCAAATAAAAAAAGGTACTACATGAAAATTGCCGTTGTAGGCACTGGCTACGTCGGACTTTCGGTCGGCATTCTGCTTTCCCAGCATAATGAAGTGGTAGCTCTCGACATCGCCCCAGAAAAAGTGGCAATGTTAAATCGCAAACAATCACCTATCGATGACCCGGAGATAGCAGATTATCTTCTTAATAAGTCATTGAATTTTCGAGCCACATTAGACAAAAAAAATGCTTTTACGGGAGCCGACTTTATCGTCATTGCGACGCCTACCGACTACGATCCGGAGACCAACTACTTTAATACCAAGTCAATTGAAACGGTAATCCATGACGTGCGTGCCACCAACAGAGATGCCGTTATGATAATAAAATCGACTGTGC
>JBILCO010000029.1:0-12660 GCA_044353075.1 Burkholderiaceae bacterium | reverse complement strand
GCGAACGTGAAGGCGGTACTCGAATGGTTGCCTGCGTCATCGCATCCGATGGATGTGATGCGCACCGGTGCCTCGGCGCTGGGCTGTGTGCTGCCCGAGAAGGATGATCACAACACACCGGGCGCGCGTGATATCGCCGATCGTCTGATGGCATCGTTTGGTTCCATACTGCTGTACTGGTATCACTACAGCCACAACGGCAAACGCATTGAAGTCGAGACCGATGACGATTCCATCGGCGGTCATTTCCTGCATCTGCTGCACGGTGAGACGCCATCCGACCTGTGGGTCAAGGCGATGCACATCTCCCTGATTCTGTATGCCGAGCATGAATTCAATGCCTCGACGTTCACCGGACGCGTGATCGCTGGTACCGGCTCGGATATGTTCTCGGCCATTACCGGTGCCATTGGCGCACTGCGTGGTCCCAAGCACGGTGGTGCAAACGAAGTCGCTTTTGAAATCCAGAAACGCTATGACAATCCTGATGAAGCCGAGGCAGATATTCGCCGTCGCGTCGAAAACAAGGAGGTGATCATCGGCTTTGGTCATCCGGTCTATACGATCTCGGATCCCCGCAACAAGGTCATCAAGGAAGTCGCGCGGAATCTGTCGAAAGATGCCGGCTCGACCAAGATGTTCGATATCGCCGATCGACTCGAGTCTGTGATGTGGGACATCAAAAAAATGTTCCCTAATCTCGACTGGTTCTCGGCCGTTTCGTACCATATGATGGGCGTGCCGACAGCGATGTTCACACCGCTGTTCGTGATCTCGCGTACATCAGGCTGGGCTGCACATATCATCGAGCAGCGCATCGACAACAAGATCATCCGCCCGAGTGCGAATTATGTCGGACCGGAGAATCTGAAGTTTGTGCCGATTGGCAAGCGTAAGTAATACGTTTGACAGCAGGCCAAAGACGCTGGTCGCTGGCCTGCGCCTGAGGCCAGTCAGTGAGGCTGAAATTTTTTCATCTCATTGAAAATACGAACGTCGCTGGACCCCGGCGCAGGCTGGGGTCCAGTGTCTTTCTTCGCAAGGCAAAACCGTCCACGCACCTCTGACAGAACCTCACACCACCCAACCATGAACACCGCCCACCGCAAACCCCTCCCAGGAACAAAGCTCGACTACTTCGATGCAAAAGCCGCCGTCGATGCCATTCAGTCCGGCGCCTATGACAAGCTGCCCTACACTTCGCGCGTGCTCGCCGAGAACCTCGTGCGTCGCTGCGATCCTGCGACATTGACCGAATCACTCCGGCAGCTCATCGAGCGCAAGCGGGAGCGTGACTTTCCGTGGTTCCCGGCGCGTGTGGTGTGTCATGACATTCTCGGGCAGACCGCGCTGGTCGATCTGGCCGGCTTGCGTGACGCGATTGCTGACCAAGGCGGTGATCCTGCCAAGGTCAATCCGGTCGTGCCCGTGCAGCTGATCGTTGACCACTCGCTGGCGGTGGAATGCGGTGGTTTTGATCCGCAGGCCTTCGAAAAAAATCGTGCGATCGAAGATCGTCGCAACGAAGACCGCTTTCACTTCATTAACTGGACCAAGCATGCGTTCAAGAACGTTGACGTGATCCCGCCGGGGAACGGCATCATGCACCAGATCAATCTGGAGCGCATGTCACCCGTCATCCAAGCGCAGCAGGGTGTGGCTTTTCCCGATACCTGCGTTGGTACCGATAGCCATACACCGCATGTCGACGCGCTTGGCGTCATTGCGATTGGTGTGGGTGGTCTCGAAGCAGAAAACGTGATGCTGGGCCGCGCCTCCTGGATGCGTCTGCCCGACATTATTGGTGTTGAATTATCGGGCAAGCCACAGCCGGGCATTACGGCGACCGATATCGTGCTGGCGCTGACGGAGTTTTTGCGCAAATCCAAAGTAGTTGGTGCTTATCTTGAATTTTATGGCGAGGGCGCGCGCGCACTAACGCTGGGCGACCGTGCGACCATCTCGAACATGGCGCCCGAATATGGCGCCACAGCCGCCATGTTCTTCATCGATGAACAGACGATTCAGTACCTGAAGCTGACAGGCCGCAGCGATGAACAGATCGCGCTGGTAGAGACTTATGCAAAAACTGCCGGCCTGTGGGCCGACAGTCTGACGCATGCGGAATACGAACGGGTACTGAGCTTTGATCTCTCCTCGGTCGTGCGCAATATGGCAGGCCCCTCCAATCCCCACGCGCGCGTATCGACGACCGATTTGGCCGCCAAAGGCATCGCTGGTGCGTGGGAAGATAAATCCGGTCAGATGCCGGACGGCGCGGTCATCATCGCTGCCATTACCAGTTGCACGAACACGTCCAATCCGCGCAACGTGATTGCCGCAGCGCTACTGGCACGGAATGCCAATAAATTCGGCCTGACCCGAAAGCCCTGGGTGAAGTCATCGCTGGCGCCTGGGTCCAAAGCTGTGACGCTGTATCTGGAAGAAGCGGGTCTGATGGGTGATCTGGAAAAACTGGGTTTTGGTGTCGTCGCTTATGCCTGCACATCCTGCAACGGCATGTCAGGCGCACTGGATCCGAAGATTCAACAGGAGATCATCGATCGTGATTTGTATGCAACTGCCGTCTTGTCAGGCAATCGTAATTTTGACGGCCGTATTCATCCCTATGCAAAGCAGGCATTCCTTGCATCGCCACCGTTGGTGGTGGCTTATGCGATTGCCGGTACGATCCGCTTCGATATCGAAAAAGATGTGCTGACCGTGGTGGATGGCAAAGAGATTCGCCTGAAAGACATCTGGCCTGCCGACGAAGAAATTGACGCGATTGTTAAAGCCAGCGTCAAGCCTGAACACTTCCGTCAGGTGTACGAGCCGATGTTTGCCATTCAGGCCGACAGCGGCACCCGGGTCAGTCCTTTATACGACTGGCGTGCGCCATCGACGTATATTCGTCGTCCGCCGTATTGGGAAGGTGCACTCGCTGGCGAGCGTACGATGAAGGGTATGCGGCCACTTGCCGTTTTGGGTGACAACATCACCACCGATCATTTGTCACCCTCGAATGCGATCATGCTCGACAGCGCAGCAGGCGAATATCTTGCGAAGATGGGTCTGCCGGAAGAGGATTTCAATTCCTATGCAACCCATCGCGGCGATCACCTGACGGCGCAGCGCGCGACCTTTGCCAACCCGACCCTGATGAACGAAATGTGTGTGGTTGATGGCAAAGTGAAGAAAGGATCACTCGCGCGTATCGAGCCGGAAGGCAAGGTCACGCGCATGTGGGAAGCGATCGAAACCTATATGGAACGCAAGCAGCCGCTGATCATCATTGCCGGTGCGGATTATGGTCAGGGTTCCTCGCGTGACTGGGCAGCAAAGGGTGTGCGCCTCGCGGGTGTCGAAGCGATTGTGGCCGAAGGCTTCGAGCGTATTCATCGCACCAACCTGATCGGTATGGGTGTCATGCCGCTGGAATTCAAGCCGGGTACTGACAGAAAAACGCTAGCCATCGATGGTACCGAGACCTTCGATGTCATCGGCGAGCGCCAGCCGCGCACTGATCTGACGCTGGTCATTCATCGCAAGAATGGCGAGAAGATCGAAGTACCCGTCACCTGCCGTCTCGATAGCGACGAGGAAGTGTCGATCTACGATGCCGGCGGCGTGCTACAGCGTTTTGCGCAGGATTTTCTTGCGTCGTCTAAGGCTGCGTAAGGCGGTTGAAAGCTGAATCAAAGACACTGGATCCCGGCCTGCGCCGGGATGACGAATCAGAGGCTAGCAACCAAAAAACTGTCATCCCGGCGCGGGCCGGGATCCAGCGACGTTCATTGACAACCGCAAAGCCAACAGCAAAGACAAACCCTGTTCAGTAATACCAAGGAAACTCATGTCCCAAGTAAGCCAAATCAAAGTACCCGCAACCTACCTGCGTGGCGGCACCAGCAAAGGCGTTTTCTTTCGCCTGCAAGACCTGCCCGAGCCAGCGCAGAAGCCCGGCCCTGCGCGTGACAAACTGCTGATGCGCGTCATCGGCAGCCCCGACCCGTATGGCAAACAGATTGACGGCATGGGCGGTGCAACCTCCAGCACCAGCAAGACCGTTATCCTGTCCAAAAGCAGCAAGCCGGATCACGATGTCGATTATCTGTTCGGTCAGGTCTCGATTGATCAGGCCTTCGTTGACTGGAGCGGCAACTGCGGCAATTTGTCGGCAGCGGTGGGACCTTTTGCGATAAGCAATGGCCTGATCGATGCCTCACGCGTCCCGGAAAATGGTGTCGCAGTCGTGCGCATCTGGCAGGCCAATATCGGCAAGACCATCATCGCGCATGTGCCCATGACGAACGGCGCGGTGCAGGAGACCGGTGATTTTGAACTGGATGGTGTGACCTTCCCGGCAGCCGAGGTACAACTGGAATTCATGGATCCGGCCGCAGAAGAAGAGGGCGCGGGCGGCGCCATGTTCCCGACCGGTCAGTTGGTCGACGATCTGGAGGTGCCGGGCTTAGGGACTCTGAAAGCCACGATGATCAATGCGGGCATACCGACCGTTTTCGTGAATGCGGACGCCATCGGTTATACCGGCACCGAACTGCAGGAGGCGATCAACGGCGACGCTAAAGCACTGGCCATGTTTGAATCGATACGCGCGCATGGCGCATTGCGTATGGGCCTGATCAAATCGCTCGATGAGGCGGCCAGTCGTCAGCACACACCCAAGGTCGCTTTTGTCGCGAAACCGGTCGGCTATCAGGCATCCAGCGGCAAACAGGTGGACGCCGGCAGCATTGATCTGCTCGTGCGCGCGCTGTCCATGGGTAAACTGCATCATGCGATGATGGGCACCGCAGCCGTCGCGATCGGCACTGCCGCCGCGATACCCGGCACCTTGGTCAATACGGCCGCCGGCGGTGGCGCGCGCGATGCGGTACGCTTCGGACATCCCTCCGGTACCTTGCGCGTTGGTGCGCAAGCCACGGAGGTCGATGGCGAATGGCGTGTGACCAAAGCCATCATGAGCCGCAGCGCACGTGTGCTGATGGAAGGCAGTGTGCGCATTCCCGGCGACGCATTTTAAGAGGCGCTGGCAAAAAGCCGCTGGCGTTGCTGCACCGCGTGCCGTACCAGTGTACTGTCTGCGGCGGTGCGCCTGGCCAGCGGCATTTTGTCAGAGCTTCTACAGGCTGGGGTGCGGTAATCCGAATTCCACGCATCACTCAATAAAAAAATCAGGTGAGGAGAGCGAGATGAGCTACGCAGATTTCTATCGGACGTCGGTTGAAGATCCGGAGACTTTCTGGCGCAAGGAAGCCGAACGTATCGACTGGCATCAGCCCTTCAGTCAGGTGCTGGATTACTCTCGCCCCCCATTTGCGCGCTGGTTCCTTGGCGGTCAGACCAATCTGTGTCACAACGCTGTCGATCGCTGGGCGTCGCGTCAGGGCGAGCAAACGGCGCTGATTGCGATTACGACAGAAACACCGGACGGAACGCCCAGCGAAAAAACCTGGAGCTTCATCGAGCTGCAAGCTGAAGTCGAACGGATGGCAGCGATCATGCAGTCGCTGGGTGTGGGCAAAGGCGATACGGTTCTGATCTATATGCCCATGATTGCCGAAGCCACCTTCGCCATGCTGGCCTGCGCGCGCATTGGTGCGATTCACTCGGTGGTTTTTGGTGGTTTTGCGTCGAACAGTCTGGCGACACGTATTGAGGATGCGAAGCCTGTGTTGATCGTTTCCGCAGATGCAGGGTCGCGCGGCGGCAAACCCGTACCCTACAAGCCGCTGCTGGATCAGGCGATTCAGCTCTCTGCACACAAGCCCTCGCATGTCTTGCTGGTGGATCGCCAGCGTGTGGCGATGGACACCACGCCTGGTCGCGATGTCGACTACGCGACGCTGCGTGAGCAGTACTTCAACGCGAAAGTACCGGTGACATGGCTGGACTCCGACGATATCTCCTACATTTTGTACACCTCCGGCACCACCGGCCGGCCCAAAGGTGTGCAGCGTGATGTCGGCGGTTATGCGGTCGCACTGGCCGCCTCGATGGCGTACATCTTCGAAGGCAGGCCGGGCGAAACTTATTTTTCGACATCTGATATCGGTTGGGTCGTGGGTCATTCCTACATTGTGTATGGGCCACTGATCGCCGGCATGGCCACCGTACTGTACGAGGGCACACCTTTGCGACCGGATGCCAGTATCTGGTGGCAGATCGTTGAAAAGCACCGGGTGACTCGCATGTTTTCCGCACCCACAGCCGTTCGTGTGCTGAAAAAACAACCGCCTGAACTGATGAAGCAGCATGACCTGTCTTCACTCAAGGCGCTCTATCTGGCCGGTGAGCCGCTCGATGAATCAACCTCTGCATGGATTGCCGGTGAACTGGGCGTGAGCATCATCGACAACTACTGGCAGACCGAGACCGGCTGGCCGGTCCTCTCCATTGCGCGCGGTGTTGAAGACAAACCGACGCGACTGGGCAGTCCCGGTGTGCCGATGCCCGGATACCGTCTCAAGTTACTCAACGAAGCCACAGGTGCCGTGTGTGGCGACAATGAAAAAGGCGTGTTGGTGATTGAAGGACCGCTGCCGCCAGGATGCATGCAAACGGTGTACAGGGACGACCAGCGGTTCATCAACACCTACTGGACAAATTTTTCGAACGAGTCAGTGTATTCAACCTTTGACTGGGGCATTCGCGACTCAGAGGGTTACTACTTCATTCTTGGCCGCACGGATGACGTCATTAATGTCGCGGGCCATCGATTGGGGACACGCGAAATCGAGGAAAGTATTTCCAGTCATCCGAACGTTTCCGAAGTAGCGGTCGTGGGCGTCGAAGACAAACTCAAAGGACAGGTTGCTGTTGCATTCGTGATACCGAAGGCTGCTGCAAGCACCGAGACGGCTGCCGCGCGTGCGCAATTTGAGAAAGAAGTCTGGGCAGTGGTCGATCAGCAACTCGGCGCGGTTGCCCGACCTTCGCGCGTGCATTGTGTCAGCCTGCTACCGAAAACCCGTTCTGGCAAATTGCTGCGACGTTCGATTCAAGCACTTTGCGAAGGCAGAGATCCCGGCGACCTGACGACGATCGAAGATCCGGCTTCGCTTGAGCAAATCAGGCAGGTGCTAAGTCGCTGAACATTCAGTCCGGCCGGCCCAGCAATAAATCCGACTGACCGGCATGGCTGAACGGTAGACGCCGTCCGCTGCCACGCCGGATCGGTTTGGATCGCAACGATGACGGCACCAGTTTGTTCACACTTTTCCGCATGTCGACCAGCTGTTCGGATTTCAGCAATCTGACCAGACTGAGCATGGTTTCGCGTAACAAATAGGATTCCCGCGCACTGCCATTGCTTTTTACCGAAGCATCAAGAAATTCATCCATCAAATCTTCACTGCGGGGCAAAGGTTCGTCGGTAGGGTCGGTCGTATTGAGATAAGCATTCATGAGATCGCTCTTTGTGTCAGGCTGCAAGTTAATCACTAGAAACGGCAGTCTAACGATTATTTCTTTGAAGTCCAGTCGTTCGGGCTTGAGACAAATCAACGGCAGGTGACACTCTGCGCTGACGCAAATTTTTGTTTAGAAAATTGCAACGCTTATCCTAAGAGTTTCAAAGAATAGGGAAAGTCATATCGATTTTCGGAATGATCGATGCCAAATTGATCAAATCTTGTCCACTGATCGCGTCATTGTTTTACATCAAATTCGGCGAGCTTGGCCGGCAACAGAATGGATCGCAGCGTGCCCGTTGCTGAGTCCGCTGCAACGCGTGTTGACCGCCAATTTAACCGAGACCAAGGACGCCTCATGGAAAGCCTTAATCAGGAGCAAAAAACGCATTTGTATCAATTGCTCGCCCACCGTGAGCAAAGTTTGCGTGACGATATCAAGCGCGAAGTCAGTCTGCAGGATGATTACGTGCAGTTGGCCAGCGAAGTCCCCGATTCGGGTGATTTGTCTTTCGCTAATCTTTCGATCGATCTCGGTAACGCAGCCGTGGGTCGCGATATGCATGAATTACGCGCCATCGAACTCGCACGAAAAAAACTCGACAGTGGTACTTACGGTGAATGTATCGCCTGCGGCTACGAAATTCCTTTCGAGCGTCTGCAAGCCATACCCTCGGCGGAGCGTTGTGCGCCCTGCCAGGAACATTTCGAGCGCACGCATCAGGATGGCATCAAGGGGTCGAGTATGTAAGCGTTTCCGCTGGCGCCGGATTTTCGCTCGCCAGCCTGATTTCCTGCAGTCTCTTACAATCACCTGTTGTCTGCGCTTGTCGCGGGCTGGTTTTTGGAGAGCCTGAATGCGTGTTGCGTCTGAGCTAATGATGACCTTGCGCCATGCCTTGCGCATGACGCGCCGGGACTGGCGTGCAGGTGAGTTGCGCTTTTTGCTCGCCGCACTGGCGGTTGCGGTGGCGGCCCTTTCTGCGGTTGGATTTTTCGTGGAGCGCATGAACGGTGCGCTGGAGCGAGACGCCACCGAATTGCTGGGTGCGGATTTACTGGTGCGCAGCGATTATCCGTTGCGAGAGGCCTGGCGCGCCGAGGCCGCTGCCCGGGGTCTGGCAGTGGCTGACACCGTCAGCTTCCCCAGCATGGCCACCAGTGGTCGTGGGGACACCGAAGACACCCGGCTGGTAGCAGTGAAGGCCGTATCGTCCGCTTACCCGCTGCGCGGCAACCTGCTTCTGCGGGATGCGCAGGGTGAACGGTCAGTGACGGGCGCACCCTCTGCAGGTACGGTGTGGGTGGATGCCACGTTTCTCTCGGCGCGAGGCCTGCACCCTGGTGATGTCCTGAACCTGGGTGAGCGTCGCCTGACGATTTCCGGCACAATCCTTATTGAAAAAGATCGCGGCGCGGGCTTCATGAACTTTGCGCCGCGCGTCATGCTGGCCTTATCGGATCTTGAATCAACCGGCCTGATACAGAACGGCTCCCGCATTAACTACCGGCTACAGCTGGCCGGGGATGCGGCAGCCATTGCTTCCTTTCAACGCTGGCTGGAGAAAGAAATCAAAGCCGGTGACGTGCGCGGCGTGCAGATCGAATCGCTCGAATCGGGACGGCCCGAAATGCGAACAACGCTCGAGCGCGCACGTCAGTTTTTATCGCTGGTGGGGCTGCTGACCGCCATGCTCGCTGCGCTCGCTATTGCGATGGCCTCGCGGCGCTTCATGCAGCGCCATATCGATGCCGTCGCAATGCTGCGCTGTCTCGGACTCCGGCAAGCGGAAGTCACCCGGATTTATCTGATCGAGTTTGTCATCATCGGCCTGGGTGGTGGTTTACTGGGCGCTGCGATTGGATTTGGCGCCCATTTTCTGTTGCTGGAATGGCTGGGTGCATTAATGACGACCCGTCTGCCGCCACCGGGCTGGTTGCCGCTGGTGCAGGGCGTCGCCACCGGTCTGCTGCTGTTGCTCGGGTTTGCGATTCCGCCGGTACTCCAGTTGCGCAATGTGCCGCATAACCGTGTGATTCGTCGCGAGCAAGATCCCCCCAAAGCTTTCACGATGTCGGGCTATCTGCTCGCACTGCTTTCATTTATTGGCTTGCTGCTATGGCAGGCCGGCAACGTGCGGCTGGGCCTGCTTACCTCGGGTGGTTTTATTGCGGTACTGGCCGTGGCTGCGCTGGCAGGCTGGCTGCTGTTGCGATTGTTGCAGAGCGTGCGTGTTCCACCCGGATGGCCTGCCTGGCGTTTTGCCCAGACGTCGCTCAAGCGCCGACCCGCAGCGACCGTCTTGCAAATCGTCGCCTTGTCACTGGGTTTGATGGCATTACTGCTGCTTACCGTCGTCAGGCACGATCTGGTCGCTGCCTGGCGACAGTCGTCACCACCGGATGCCCCCAATCATTTCATCATCGACATACAACCCGATCAGCGCGAGCCCGTGACGCAGCAGCTCTCACAGAAAGGCATTGCTGATGCCGACTTGTCGCCGATGATACGCGGACGCCTGCTGAAAATTGACGAGCGCGAGATCAGCAGTGCGAGTTACACCGAGGAGCGTGCACAAAGACTGATCGAGCGAGAATTCAATTTGTCGACGCTCGACCAACTCCCGGAACACAACACGATTGTCGAAGGCCGCTGGTTTGAGGGCGCGCAACCCGAAGCCTCGGTGGAGCAGGGGCTGGCCAAAACGCTGGGACTCAAACTCGGTGATCTGCTGCGCTTCGATGTGGCCGGCCAGAGCGTTGATGTGAAAGTAACCAGTCTGCGCAAGCTGGACTGGGGATCGATGCGCGTGAATTTTTTCGTGATCCTCAATCCGGCGGCGGCACAGAATCTGCCAGCCACCTACATCACGGCATTTCATTTACCCGCCGCGGAGCAATCGCTGGTTAATCAATTAGTGCGTAACTTTCCCAATCTCACCATCGTTGATGTGGGCAGTATGGTGGTGCAGGTCCAGCAGGTCATCGATCAGGTGATTGCTGCCGTGGAGTTTCTTTTCCTGTTCACGCTGGTGTCGGGTGTGATGGTGTTGGCCGCAGCGATGCTGATTTCGCAAAATGAGCGTGCGCATGAAGCCGGATTGCTGCGAGCGTTGGGTGCGACCCGGCGCGAGCTGTCGCGCGCGCAATGGGTCGAGTGCCTGCTGGTGGGTGCAGCTGCGGGTGTGCTCGCTGCCGGCGGTGCATCGCTGGTGGGCTGGGTGCTCGCACATCAGGTCTTCGAATTTGAATGGCAGTTCAGCCCGCTGGTCTGGATCGCCGGCATCAGCGCCGGTATCGTTTGCGCCTTCTCGGGTGGGTGGTTCGGTCTGCGTCACGTTCTCTCGAGGCCGCCCATACAGACCCTGAGAGAAGCATGAGGGGTATCAAGGGCGTCGGAGTTCGATCGCCCTACAGTCACTCCCAGAGCCCGGTGTGCCGTGGCGATTCAGGAGAGGCGGTTCATCATGCGCGGTGTGTTGTTGGCAGGTGCAGTGATACTGGGGCTGTCGGCGTGCACAGCAATGGCACCTGGTATTCAGTTTGGCAAAACGCCCTCGTCGTCTGCGGAGTCGAGCGACGCTGATCTCTCACTGGCCGCCGCCGAAATACGTGCCATCACGCCGGGGCTGGTTCGGCAGGACAGGGTGCAGCGCGAGCAGCAGGTGGCGGAAGACATCACCGCATTGTTACAGCCTGCGCAGGTTTACCGTATCGAAGCGGGTGATGTACTGCACATCGTCGTCTGGGATCATCCCGAATTATCTGCGTCCATGCTGCCGGCCGGTGTGCCGGGTGCTGTGGGCATCGCGGGTGTGGCCGTCAGTCCGATGCAGCCGCAGTCCGGTTTTGAAATCGATCAGCAGGGCATGCTTGAGTTTCCCTATGCAGGCAAGCTGAAAGTAGCGGGCTTGACCACGGTCGAGGCTCATGAGCAGCTGATCCGGGGCTTGTCGCGTTATCTCAAAAATCCGAAAGTCACTCTGCGCGTGCTGAATTATCGGAGCAAGCGTGTCTATGTCGATGGCGAGGTAAAACAACCCGGTGTGCAGCCGATCAATGATTTACCCATGACGCTTACCGAGGCGATCAATCGCGCGGGAGGCGTCATGCCCACCGCCGATCAGAGCCGCATCATGGTCAGCCGCAAAGGCAAGACCTTTCAAATCAACTTGCCGCAGCTGGTGCAGCGTGGTGTCAATCCTTCCTCGATCATGCTCGCCAGCGGTGATGTGGTGCGTGTGCTCTCGCGTGACGAGAGCAAAATCTTCATCTCGGGCGAGGTCACCTCGCCCCGCGCACTACCCATGCGCAATGGCCGGCTCACGCTGAACGAAGCGCTGGGTGAGGCGGGAGGCATCAACCCCGTGACCGGCGATGCGCGTCAGGTTTATGTCGTGCGTCGCACCAGTCAATCGTCGGTTGTGTATCAACTCGATGCGAATGCACCCGGCGCACTCGCCATTGCCGAGGGGTTTGAACTCAATCCCCGCGATGTGGTGTATGTCGCAGCAACACCGCTGACCAACTGGAACCGTACCATCAGCGCCATGATTCCGGGCGCTCTGCCGACGGCCGTCATTGCCACCACCCCGGGACGTTGAAGTGATCCGCAATATTCTTTTGCTTTGCACTGGCAATGTCTGCCGCAGCCCGATGGCTGAGGCGCTGTTGCGTGAATGGCTGCCCTCGCACGAAATTTTTTCTGCCGGCGTGTGTGCGCTCGAAGGCGCTCCTGCCGATCAGCTCGCGCTGGAGCTGATGTGGCAGTCGGGTATCGACATCAGTGAGCATCGCGCCAGAAATTTGGCCAGCTGGATGATGCGAGAGGCGGATCTGGTGCTCACCATGGACAACGCGCAACGGCAGTTTGTGATCCGGCGTTATCCGGTCGCCAGCAAAAAAGTCGAGCGCCTTGGCGAATGGTGCGATCTGGATATTCCCGACCCTTACCAGCACGGCTTGTCAGCGTTCTGCCATTCGCTGCGTTTGATCGAACGCGCATTACGGTGCCGCTTGCCGGCACTGACGCGCAGCAGTGCTTGCAGTCTGCATTAATTCTCCGGAGCCCCATGAATTCCCTGTCCCCTCATCTCGTCACGCCATCCGAGCCACCACTGATTCTTTCAGACGACAAAGAAGCCGATCTGATGATCTATGTGCAGATGATGCTGGACCAGCGCTGGCTCATCTTCTTCATTACGATGGCGATCACATTCGCAGG
>JBILCO010000230.1:0-3935 GCA_044353075.1 Burkholderiaceae bacterium | reverse complement strand
TTCACAAAGTAAGCCGCGCACAAAGCCGATGAGGCAAGAAAGTAATCGAAAGGCCCCGGTGCCGATCCGTCGCCCTTGTATCGGATAGGCTGGTCGGCGATGACTGTGAAGTCATCGAACTTGGCTTCGAGACGCAGCTTGTCAAGAAAATTGACTTTAATTTCCATGGGAGACTTTTAAAATAGGCCTCTAAATGAGGCTGGCCGCAATTATCTGCGACAACGTTGTCGCCCGGAACATAGATCTCTACAAGCCAGGCGCCTAACCAGTGACAACGGCACGTCGAGCAGCAAACATGGCTTCCACCTCATCACTAGGGTGACCAACACTCATCTTCACCGACGCTCGACTGGCATCAACCTTGCGGCTCAGACATTCGCCGTATTCGCGTGCTTCACATTGACGCTGTACAAATTCACGCATAACTCGCATACGACCTGAGACGCGGGCCGATGTGTGGCCTCCGCTGCGGCCATGAAGTCTTCGCGCAACTCAAACTCTAGCTTCATCGTAAAAAAAGCTTGCTTGGACATGGCTCAGCCCCTACACGTATATGAGAGAAGTCTATACGTTTTCATCATAGCCACTAATTTCCCGGCTCAGACAACGAGTGCTAATTCAGCTTGAAAACTTTAGGGCAGCAACACCGAGAATGATCAGCAAAACGCCGAGTATGCGCATCAGCGACAGCGCATCTCCGAAAAACAAAACGCCGACAATAAACGTACCGACACCACCGATACCGGTCCATATCGCGTAAGCCGTCCCAATGGGTATGCTTTGCTGAGCAAGCCAGAGGAAATATCCGCTCAACGCCATGAAACTCAAGGCGACTGCGATACCGAGCCAGCGCGTTTCCGGGGCCTGAGAAATTTTTATGCCAACTGGCCAGCCTATCTCGAAGAGACCGGCCAGAAACAGATAGACCCAACTCATACGCAGATTCCAATGATAAATTGAAAAGTTACTCGCGCTCAATCATCGCGAAGCAAAAGCAGTAGGGGATTCGCTCAATCCGCAAATTCCCCCTCACTCATCCTACTGAGACATGCCACCAGCTCGGGGCATCAGACTTAAAGCTATGGGTCTTGCCTGGAACGATCAACTCAGGGTCATCCAAGCATGCCAAAGTAACGCTAATGGCCGTGCGATCGTTATCTACAGCGCAGATCAGGCACCCACACTTCGGACAGAAGCCCCTCTTTGTCCGCTCGGAGGATTGGAAGTACTTGGGCCTCCCTCGCCCGCCCCACTCGAAAACCGAGCCCTCAAAGTCGGCCCACGCCACGGTCGGCGCCCCCGACGTTCGGCGACATATCGAGCACGAGCAAAGATGCGGGAACTTAGGTTTGCCTGAAATCTTAAGCTTGACGTGACCGCAGAGACAGCTCGCAGAGTATTCGACCATAGTTAATCCTTCTCGGACGTGACCTGCGCACCTTCTGCCAAAGTCGTCCGCTGGGTAGACACTGAATTACTCCCACTCAATCGTCGCCGGTGGCTTACCCGAAATATCATAAACAACCCGGTTAATACCCCGGACTTCATTAATGATCCTGTTCGACACCCGCCCCAACAATTCATGCGGCAAATGCGCCCAGTGCGCCGTCATGAAATCCTGCGTTTGTACCGCGCGCAGTGCCACCACATATTCATAAGTGCGGCCGTCGCCCATCACGCCCACCGACTTCACCGGCAAAAATACTGCGAAAGCCTGACTGGTCGCGTCATACCAGTTTTTATGGAAGTGGCCCACCGGCTGGCCTTCGGCCAGCTCTTGTGACAAAGGGATAGCGGTGTTACGTAATTCCTCGATGAAAATCGCATCTGCGCGACGCAGCAGGTCGGCGTATTCTTTTTTAACCTCACCCAGAATACGAACGCCCAGACCCGGCCCCGGGAAAGGATGTCGATAGACCATGTCATGCGGCAGGCCGAGTGCCACACCCAGTTTTCTGACTTCATCCTTGAACAAATCACGCAGGGGTTCGAGCAGTTTCAGGTTCAGCGTGTCGGGTAAACCGCCGACGTTGTGATGGCTCTTGATCGTGTGCGCGCCTTTTTTGCCTTTGCCCGCGCTCTCAATGACATCCGGATAAATCGTGCCTTGGGCGAGCCATTTGGCATTCTTGCGTTTTCCTGCCTCGACCTGAAACACTTCAACGAATTCACGACCGATGATTTTTCGTTTGGCCTCAGGATCACTGACACCAGCGAGGTGCCCCATGAACTGGTCGGTGGCATCGACATGAATAACGCGCACACCCAGATTTTTGCCGAACATGTCCATCACCATCTGGCCTTCGTTCAAGCGCAGGAGGCCGTGATCAACGAAGACGCAGGTGAGCTGGTCGCCAATGGCGCGATGGATCAGTGCCGCAGCTACGCTGCTGTCGACACCGCCAGACAGACCTAAAATCACTTCATCGCTGCCCACCTGCTGACGAATCGCTTCAACGGCTTCGGAGACATAGTCAGGCATATTCCAGTCGGCTTGGCAGCCGCAGATCTCGTGCACAAAGCGCCCCAGTAGGGCCGCGCCCTGCAGCGTATGTGTGACTTCCGGGTGAAACTGCACCGCATAGAGCCTGCGCGCTTCATCGGCCATGCCTGCCACCGGGCAGCTATCGGTTGACGCCATCAGCTTGAAGCCCGGTGGCATGTCGATGACTTTGTCGCCGTGGCTCATCCAGACCTTGAGCATGCCGTGACCTTCAGACGTCACGAAGTCGTTGATGTCTTTCAGCAGGGCCGTATGACCGCGCGCGCGCACTTCGGCATAGCCGAATTCGCGCACTTTGCCGTTCTCGACTTTGCCGCCCAATTGCGCTGCCATGGTCTGCATGCCGTAGCAGATACCCAGCACGGGCACACCCAGCTCGAAGACGGCTTGTGGCGCGCGCGGCGTATCGCCCTCAGTCACAGAACTGGGGCCACCGGACAAGATAATGCCGGCGGCACCGGAGGCGCGGATGAATTCCTCACTGACATCATAAGGATGGACTTCGGAGAACACTCCCGCTTCGCGTACGCGACGTGCGATCAGCTGCGTGACCTGGGAACCGAAATCAAGGATAAGAATCTTGGCGTGCATGAACGGACTCTTTAAAAAACAGGCTCTTTAAAAAACACAAGCGGCATTGCTGCCGCCTGTGTTTGATGCGATGGGCTTTAGTCAGCGCGATAGTTCGGCGCTTCCTTGGTGATCTGCACGTCGTGCACATGCGACTCGCGCATGCCGGCTGAGGTGATTTCAACGAACTGTGCTTTCTCGCGCAGTTCATCAATCGTCGCGCAACCGCAATAGCCCATGGAAGAGCGCACACCGCCCACCAGCTGATACAAGATGGCGAGCACGCTGCCTTTGTAAGGTACGCGGCCTTCAATACCTTCGGGGACCAGCTTGTCGGTGTTGTTCGAGGCGTCCTGAAAGTAGCGATCTGCCGAGCCATCCGACATCGCACCGAGGCTGCCCATGCCACGGTAGGACTTGTAGCTGCGGCCCTGATACAGGATCACTTCACCCGGCGCTTCTTCGGTACCGGCGAACATGCTGCCCATCATGACCGTCGATGCGCCAGCGGCAAGCGCCTTGGAGACGTCACCGGAAAAACGAATGCCACCGTCAGCGATACAGGGAACGCCGGTGCCTGCCAGAGCTTGCGCGACATTCGAGATGGCGGTGATCTGCGGCACGCCAACGCCAGCAACAATACGCGTGGTGCAAATCGAGCCGGGGCCAATACCGACCTTCACGGCATCTGCACCGTGATCAACCAGCGCCTTGGCTGCTTCTGCTGTTGCGATAGTGCCGCCGATGACTTCGACTTCCGGGAAACGACGCTTGACCCAGCGGACACGGTCAAGCACGCCCTGCGAATGACCATGCGCGGTATCGACAACGACCACATCGACACCGGCCGCAACCAGCAGTT
>JBILCO010000261.1:0-3408 GCA_044353075.1 Burkholderiaceae bacterium | reverse complement strand
AAACCGCGGCAGACCAACTGGATAGACTTTTTCTAAAGGTAAACCGAAAGCCAATGAATTCACCAGCCTGTCTACATAACTGCTGGCAATCACCCCATCGTAAATTCGACCGTTGCGTTTAATTAATGATCGCCTGTACCAGTTTTGAAAGAGATTCCCGCGCAAAGGCATTAAATTTTCAATTTTTTTGAGTGCCACACCGTGCCAAAGATTAAAGACTCGTCGCCCTGGTTTTTGGTGAGTTATGTAAGCGTCACGGGCTGAATGACTCAAAACTACTAGTTGACTAGAAAAAATTTTCCACAATACTTTAAAGCCAAATCCTTGTATGACGTGTACACCTTGTGTTTTTATTGTTCGCAACGTTAGTTTCGGAATTTCACCCTTTTCTTTGAATAGATAGACACTGTAGCCAGGCATTCCAGAAAAGGCGTCGAGCATGACACGCAGATTACCTGCAAGTGGCACATTTGCACGCGTTACAAAAATGATTTGCTTGGGTCGAACAGGCACCAGCCAATCCAGAAACCACGCGAGAAAAAGCTTCGCAGTTCTATTGATAATTTTTTTTTGGGTTGACATTACAGACCCAGAACCACTTTCGCACTCACAGCAATCTGATAAATAATCTGCGTCATGTCCTTCCAAATCTGACGTGATTTCACATCCAGCTTCGGTAACACCAGAATTTCATCGCCAGCTTTCACCGTCGGTGCTTTCAATCGCATCTTGAAAAATCCCCCATCCTGATCTGCCTCTGTAAAGCTGCCGTCCTTATGCGCTATCAGAATTCGAGCTGCGTCTGCGTTTTGAGTAAATCCCCCTGCGCGCTTGATATATTCCTGCAGATTCAGTTTGCTTTCATGGGTCACTGCATTGGGGAACAGTACTTCGCCATTGACCAACACCAGGCCATCGCGGATGGGCACACGGATCAGGTCGCCGTTTTCCAATAAAAGATCATTGCGGCCGCTGGTCTCGGGAATCACGACTTGACCTCGGGGTTCTACGGCTTTGGCTCTTTCTACCCATTGCAATATGAGTCCGGCTTCTTCGGCCCTGAGGCGTGCTTCATCGCTGGTGCCACTGCGGGCGGTGAGTGCGGCGGTTTCCAAGCTTTTTAACGCCACTTGCAGCGATTGCCGCTGCCGTTCTTTCACACTTAAGCGAAAGAGCTGGAGGCTTTCTGTTTCTGATCGCTCGGAAAACTCTATCTTCTGCAGCAGTGTACCCATGCGTGTGCCGTAGGGCAGTACATATTCTTGCGGGCTTTGGTGCTCGCCTTCCACGCGCACGGTGATAGTGCCGGGCTTTTTGTCGGCGGTGAATTCCACTTCATCGCCATTAGCCAGCACCACACTGGATGATTCGCCAAGGGGGTAGTACTCAACGCTCTTTTTTGTGCCAGTGTTGCGGGTCACGCGGGCATGGGTAGCTTGCGCGCGAGGCTTGGCCATGGGCATGATGTCGGCTAGCGTTTTGGTCGCCGTTGCAAATTCAAAGCGCTTGGGGTTTTCGGCAAGGCCGTTCACCATCAGGGTGTTTTGCCGGGTGCTCACTAGGATGACATCACCATCGGCCAGCTGCACAGCCGGTGTGGTGCCCTGCAAGAGAAAGTCGTACAGGTTGACCGTCGCCCGGATCTGCTGGCCGCGCTTAACTTGCACATTCAGGAAACTGCCCCGCTCGGTATCGATACCCCCTGCCTGATCCAGATAATGCAGCAGGCTGTCCATGCTGGTGCCGGCATACATGCCGGGGCGATTAACGAAACCACTCACAAATACGCGCACCGGCTGTGCGGCGGCCAGACTGGCATAGCTGTATACGCTGGATTTAAAAATCGTTGCCACAGCTGAATCAACGACGCGTTGTATGTCCTGGTTTTTAATGCCCAGCATCTGGACGGGCCCGACATGTGGCAGGAAGATATTACCCTTCGGGTCAACAACCAGTTGCGCATCGAAATTGAAAGCACCCCACAGACGTACCTGAATACTGTCGCCGGTCGCGACCGTGTAATTGGGATTGAACTGCAGCGGGCCCTGGCGGGTAAAGGCTCCGGTGAACAGGTTCGCACCAAACGCATCGCTGGTGACTGCTTGCGTTACCGACTGGGCCGATGTGTCGGCGGTGCTGGTAGTCGACGACGATGAAGCCCCGGTGGCGGATGACGGCATCGTCGATCCGCTACCCGGCACCGCAGAGGTTGAATGCGGTTGCTGCGTATTTACCGCGGGCACTTTGCCGCTGTTATATGTAGGCTGGTTTGTTTTTACGGGCGCTGGCGTCGTATTGATCGCGTAGGGATTCAATGGGTTGGACTGCGCCAGCACGACGCCAACGTGACTACCGAGAAAACACAACAAACCCAGCAAGCGAAGGATTTTGATCGTCATAGGCTTAATCCTGATGATCACGAATGGCTGCCATAATCAGCTTCAGCACGCCGGCACACAGGTAAGCTACCAGTGTATAAACCACGACGTTGTAAATGCGGCGCGGCTCGAGCGGATACTCGGGAAGATACGCTGCCTGAAGTACAGATAGTTTTTTAAGCGTACGAGTGGCCTCGATACGGCCTTTTTCTAATGCTGTGAGTGCGCTTTTATAAATCTCTTGCTGAAATTCGGCGTCCATTTGCAAGCGCTGCAACTCTTCCACCGTGCGGTTCAGGGTCTTACCTGCCGGTGCGGCAAGCTTGGATTGCTCAGCAACGATTTGCCTGTCAATGGCAGCAAGCTGCTGGTTCAGCTGAACGATGCTCGGGTGCGTAGGGACCAAGTACGATTGCAATGCATTGCGCTGGGTCTGCAGTTCGGCGCGCTGTGCCTCGAGCCTACCCACGATGGCAACCAAACTTTCGGCGGCGGCTTCGGGGGAGCCCATGCCTTTGCGGTTTTGGTAAGCGAGTACGGCTTGTCGTGCTTGTAAAGCGCGGTCGGCATTTTGCCGAACCTGCTTTTCAAGGAAAGACACCTGGTCGCGGGCAAGATCTCTGGCCATGTCGTTCATGAAGCTTTCACCCTCGCGCACCATCATTTGCGTGATCGCCTTAGCGGTATTGGGATCATAGGCTTCGGCCTTGATCATCAGCACCCCAGCGTAGTCGTCAAACTCCACACTGATGCGGGATAAAAAATGCCGATGCAGCCATTCAATGGAAGGACGGATAAGCCACATCCGGGAAAACAAATCACGCTGCGCGCTGCTGTAATGTGCGGAGATCTGCAGACGCGATTCCAGCTTGTGCAGTATGTCGATGGACATCAGGTAGTCGCGCAACAGCATCTGATCGGGACGGCTGTGTCCCCCTTGCGATCCAATCAGACTGGCGACATCCAATGCCGGGCCTGTGGCCATGTCCGTGCGCTGAACAATCACATGCGACACCGACACATAGCGGTC
>JBILCO010000002.1:0-37997 GCA_044353075.1 Burkholderiaceae bacterium | reverse complement strand
TGAGGAATATTTCTGCAGGCGTTAGCCTGACTGACGCTGCACTTGCGGCTGGATTCTCCAGTTCCGCCCATTTGAGCACCGCATTTAAGACGATGTTTGGACTCTCGCCCAGTGATGTTTTGTCCCTTGGGGTAACCATAGATGTTTCTGAGGACAAGGTTTGATCTGAGGTTAGTCCGTCATGAGATCGCCTTGCTAAAAAACTCATCTTTCCAGTCCCAAAACAAATGCCCCGCATGGAGCGGGGCATTTTTGTTTCTTGGTGGCCCGGGGAGGAATCAAGCCGGACTGAGGATGGGTAGGGTCAACCCAAGCGCAATTTAGCTCGGCATTTTGTGGCGCGATGAATTTCAAAAGGAGTCATGGGCTGCTTGTCCTCGCTCAAGAAAACAGGATGAAGTTGGCTTACGTGTCGTCGCCTGATCATCACCCTTTAACAACGTCGTGAAAACCACGTGAAAATTTTTTTCAATCTGTCGACGGGAAGCTTTGCGCCAAGGCAGCCAACAAAAACCCATCCACGCAGTGCGACATTCAAAATCAATAAGCCCCAACACGTCACAACGCCGACTTTCACGGTTACACTGTCGAAAAGAAGTGTCTGAATATTCTGACAATATAAAATGTCAGTTAGTACAAACAATCTGGCGGCCGCGATAGCCAGTTAAGATAATGACAACGGGCAGCGCGGGCTGCGGTTTTGGGGAAACACCTTGCATGAGATCTTTTCAGGCACGTTGCTGATTGACATCGTGATCACGGTCACACTGGTCGAATGGGGCGTGTTGTCCTGGTGGCATCGCCGCACCGGTCGCGGTATCCCCATGTCCGAGCTACGCGCCACGCTGTTGGCCGGGCTGTACCTGATGATGGCCTTGCGGGCGTCCATGATGTCCGCGCCCTGGTATCTGGTGGCCTTGCTGCTTCTGGCCGCCGGACTGTCCCATGCGTCCGATTTGTTGCGGCGCTGGCACGCCTGAACCCCCTGCGGAGAAGATTTTCATGAGTTACAGCTTTCCTTTTTCAGCCATCGTCGGTCAGGATGAAATGAAGCACGCGATCCTGGTCGCTGCCGTCGATCCCGGCGTCGGTGGGGTACTGGTTTTTGGCGACCGGGGCACGGGCAAATCCACGGCTGTTCGTGCGCTGGCTGCGCTGCTGCCCAAGATGCGTGCCATCGCGAATTGTCCTTATGGTTGCGATCCCGAGCCCGGAACGCCGTCATGCGAGCAGTGCGCACCTCTCAAGGCCGAGGGGCATCCAAAAACGGTGATGAAGCCGGTGCCGGTGGTTGATCTGCCGCTGGGTGCGACCGAGGATCGCGTGGTGGGCGCACTGGATCTGGAGCGTGCTTTGTCACAGGGCATCAAGGCCTTCGAGCCCGGTTTGCTGGCGCGCGCCAATCGCGGCTTTCTGTACATCGATGAAGTCAATTTGCTGGAAGACCATCTGGTCGATTTGCTGATTGATGTCGCGGCGTCGGGCGAAAATATGGTGGAACGTGAGGGTTTGTCGGTTCGGCATCCGGCGCGTTTCGTGCTGGTGGGCAGTGGCAATCCGGAAGAGGGCGAGTTGCGACCGCAGCTGCTGGACCGATTTGGTCTGGCGGTTGATGTGAGCACGCCCACCGATCTGAAAATGCGCATCGAAGTCGTGCGACGACGCGATGCTTATGAACGTTCGCCCGAGGCCTTCGTTGAGAGCTGGCGCAAGGAAGATGAAAAAATTCGCAAGCGCATCGTTGCGGCCCGCAAAAAACTGCCGGACGTGGATGTGCCCGATCACGCGCTCACGCGCGCCGCGCAACTGTGCATGGCCCTGGGTACTGATGGTCTGCGGGGTGAGCTTGCACTGATGCGCGCCTCGCGCGCGCTGGCTGCTTTTGAAGGACACGATGTTGTCAATGACTCGCATCTCAAACGTATGGCCGCACCGGCATTGCGCCACCGTCTGCGGCGCAATCCGCTCGACGATGCCGGTTCGGGTACGCGTGTTGCCCGCGCTGTCGACGAAGTCTTTGCCTGATGCCTATCAGGCCTGGACCTGCGTCCGCCGGCATGCGTTTGTCCACTTGAGTCCAATTCATTAGCCCGCATCATTAGTCCCTACGCATGAGTCAGCCCGCTGATCATTCATCCGACGAAGTTCAGGAGCGCCTCTGGCAGCAGGCGGTGCAGGTAGCCGTGTTGCTGGCCATTGATCCGGGCGCGCTGGGTGGCGTACGGATACGCGCAGCGGCGGGACCGGTACGCGATGCCTGGCTGAATTTACTGCGTTCACTCATGAGCCCGTCGCGCTGGGTGCGCATGCCGGTGTCCATTACGGATGAACGTTTGCTGGGTGGTCTGGATCTATCCGCAACGCTGGCCACCGGTCGTCCGGTTTTGCAGCACGGGCTTCTGGTGGAAGCCGACGGCGGCACACTCATATTGACGATGGCAGAGCGCTTGCCCGCATCGACCGCTGCGCGATTAACCCAAGTCATGGATGAGGGCGCCGTGGTACTCGAGCGCGATGGACTGGCCGAGCGCCGTGCGACACGCTTTGCCGTGGTGGCGCTGGATGAGGGCTTGTCTGAAGAAGAATCGCTGTCGCCGGCCTTGCGTGATCGATTGGCGTTTGAACTCGATCTGCGTCCGATTTCACCGCGCAGAGTCAGCGACACCGACCTGCAGCAAATGATGGCCGGCAGTATCCAGGATATTGTCGCTGCACGCGACAGACTGGCTGACATTGCGGTGCCGGAGGCGATGCTGAATGTACTGTGTGGCACGGCACTGGCGCTGGGTGTGGATTCCATGCGCGCATCGATCATGGCATTGGCAGTCACCCGTGCGAGTGCGGCACTGGATGGCAATGACACCGCGACCGATGATGATGCCCGCGTGGCCGCAGCGCTCGTGCTCGGGCCGCGTGCCACGCGCATCCCGCCCGCGCCGGAGCCTGAAGCGCAAGATGAAGAAGAGGCCGAACCTCAGACGGAACAGCAACCGGACGCGGCGCCGCCCAATCCCGATGAGGATCGGGACGATCAGCAGGATAGCGACACACCACCGCCCGATCCAGGCGAAAACAAACCGATGGAAGATCAGGTGCTCGATGCCGCCAAAGCGGCAATTCCGGCAGGTCTTTTATCGCAGCTGCTGGCAGGTAGCCTGCAACAACGTGCCACTGCCGGCAAATCCGGCGCCATCGTGAAAGGCGGACAGCGCGGGCGACCTGCAGGTTCGCGTCGCGCGCAGCCTGCGCACGGGAGTCGCTTGCATCTGATCGATACGCTGCGCGCAGCAGCACCCTGGCAAAAAATACGTAAGGCGGCGCTGGGCCCGGAAGCGCAACAACGTGTGCAGGTACGCTCCGACGATTTTCATATCGCACGCATCAAACAAAAAACCGCGACCACCACCTTGTTCGTGGTCGATGCTTCGGGCTCGTCCGCATTGCACCGTCTGGCCGAAGCCAAGGGCGCGGTTGAATTGCTGCTCGCCGATTGCTATGTCCGGCGCGATCAGGTGGCGCTGATTGCTTTTCGCGGCAAGGTTGCTGAACTGCTGTTGCCACCCACGCGTTCACTGGTGCGTGCCAAGCGCAGTTTGTCGGGATTGCCGGGCGGGGGCGGAACGCCGCTGGCCACCGCGATCGACACCGCTGCCAGTGTTGCTGAAGGCCTGCGTCGTCGCGGCCAATCACCGGTCGTGGTGTTGCTCACCGACGGGCGCGCCAATGTCGCGCGTGATGGCACCGGTGGACGCGAACGTGCGCAGGCCGAAGCAACGCAGGCAGCACGTCAGCTCTCCGCATTGCAGGTGCCCCTGCTTTTCATTGATACCTCACCCAAGCCGCAGCCGGAAGCGGCGCAGCTCGCCGGCGCCATGCGGGCGCGCTATCTTCCCTTGCCGCATGCGGGAGCGGCCGCTGTCTCTCTGGCCGTGCGCGCGGCGACCCAGAGCGGAGCGCGTTGATTTGAGCGACCGGCTTGAATGGAATATTGACGGGCGCGACTGGCCCAACCGCAGTGCCAGTCGTTTTGTGACGGCCGCTGGCCTGCGCTGGCATGTGCAGCAATTCGGCCCGGCACCGAAAGATGCGCCCGTGATCGTGCTGTTACACGGCACCGGATCATCTTCTCACTCATGGCGCGATGTTGCCCCTTTGCTCGCGTTGCGCCACAGCGTGATCGTCATGGATTTGCCGGGTCACGCTTTCACGACCATGCCGCCCAATGGGGCGCAGTCACTGGCGGGCATGGCGCACAATGTAACGGCCTTGCTGCGTGCGCTGAATATTGCGCCGACCGTCATGGTCGGGCATTCCGCCGGCGCGGCCGTCGCTGCGCGTATGATTCTTGATCAGGCAATCGCACCTGCGGCGCTGGTCAGTCTGAATGGCGCGTTCATTGCGTTTGGTGGTTTGGCCGGACAATTTTTTTCGCCGGTCGCGCGTTTGCTGGCGGCGGGTTCACTGGCCTCACGCTTTTTTGCGTGGCAGGCGATGGATCCGGCGGTCGTGCAAAAGCTGGTTCGCAGTACCGGCTCATTGCTCGACAGCACGGGCATGAGTTTGTATGCGCGTCTGGTACAAAGTCCCGGTCATGTATCGGCCGCGCTGGCGATGATGGCGCACTGGGATCTCGAATCGCTGGAACGGGAGTTGCACCTACTGACGCTGCCCGTGTGGATGGTTGCGGCGGAAAATGATGCGACGGTGCCGGCATCACAAGCGGCGCAGGTGGCGCGCCGCTTGCCGCAGGCCCGGCAGGTGCTCTGGCCGATGCTTGGGCACCTGGCTCACGAAGAAAGTCCGGCACAGTGTGCCGCTTTGCTGGCGAGTGTGGTCGAGGAAGTCGTGCGGCGTTGATCCCCGGTCAAATCTTCCGCAGCAAAAATCCTCCGATCGCGACGGGTCCGTCATTCGGCGTTTGCAATTGAAAAGTCCCGCCCATTTCTGCCGGCCCCGGGCCGCTTCCCCCGGACACCACGGGCCCAAAAAAGCGCGCAGCCATACCGCCACTGAAGGTGGGATTGCTCGCTGTCCCTGAAAAATAAGACGTCGCCTGCACACTCGACATGACGGTGGTGGCCGTCAGTGCGAGTGGCAGCGGATCGAGCGTGCCCTCATCGATGCGTGTGCCGCTGAAAGTGAGGACCACCGTTCGTTTGGCAAAATCGACGTCGGCTTGGACCTCGCCATAGATCGGATAAGAATCCTCCCCTTGCGCGTAGCTGAACCAGCCATGCAGTCGGCCGCGATAACGCGCCACGCCGGTCGATGGTAGTTGCGCAGCGGCGGTCACGGCACCAAAAGCCACCAGCCCGCGTCGCATCTTGTTGTGTTCGTTACCGCCGCCCCATTCGTTGATCAGCACGGTGTCTTGAGTGATCCAGGCGCCCAGATTCGCATGTGCGTACGACCAGTGATGGTAATCGCGATAGCCTTTAAAGCCAGGGTAGGGCACCCCGGGACCGTCCGAGCCGGGTAACAAAGCCGGTTGGCCATTCGCATCAATGCTCGCACCGGCCTGTGTGGCGCCTTCGGCATGCAGCCGCTTGGCCCATGCATTGTCCGGAATATCCCCACCGCTGCGCCAGTCGCCGAGTTGCGCTCTCAATCCGGCCGTTTCCACGGTGGGACATCCCGGATTGTCGGACAGGCAGCGCACCGGCTCCGTGCGCGGAAAGTAAATGTTGTTCGCGTAGTGCGCTTGTGTGCCCCCCGCTCCCTTCCGTGCGAAATCAAAAAAATTCAAATCTGTAAAAGATGGCAATGCCTCAAGTTGGGCCAGTCCGGCTTTGTCGAGCTGCACCCGGCCCTGAGTTGGCGAGAAGGTCTCGATGATCAGCGGGCGCTCGGTTTTGCCATCCCAGGACAATCCCAGTTTCGATAACAGCAAGGTCACCGTTGCCAGTCGCCCATCGGCGGCTTTGCTGATGCGAACGTCTGCCATGCCACCGGTAGCGGGCCGCAGTCCGTAGGCCAGTGTGGGTGCCGGATTGGGGCTCAGCACATCATTGGTTGAAATTGCATAGACCTGCACGCCTGAGGCGGTGACCGAGATGCCGTGGTCGGTCTGCACAACGCTGTCACCCGTACACGTCATGTCGCTGGCCGGGCACGTCACCGCGCTGGTGCCACTTTGCTGCGGCAGGAGCACCGTGTCACCGGGCCCGCTGTCTCCACCTCCGCCGCAGCCACTCAATGACCCCAACAATGCAATCAGTACCGCGCAGGCACCGCGTTTACCCACAAAACTCATGATGACTCCCCTTGTTTTCCCTAGTGACGCCCGCGTTTGCCGCTCACTGATCAGCATGGCTGCGGGTAAACCAGAACATAGGGGGGGAGCGCGCCCGACCTGTTGAGGCCCGACAAGCTGTTCGGGCGGGCGCGGCGCCCTGGCAGCCAAAGCTTACGAATGGACAAGCGCAGTCCGCCGGAGCTCGGTGAATGTTTCGCCCAATGAGCGGGTTGAGTTGCATCCGACTCAGAGACCCTTACTGCCCTCAGTGTCAATTAAACTTGACATATGCAGTTGACAGGCATACCTTACATCCAGAGGGGGTCAGGCCGACCCGACAGGAGACAATATGGATAATTCCGACCGCATTGAATCGGCACTGGAAGCCGCGATCGTCGCTCAGGAGAGCCCCGACGGTCCGCCGCGACTGGCGGCCGCTATTCGCCATTCGGTATTCCCGGGGGGCGCTCGCATACGTCCGCACCTGACCCTGGCTGTGGCGCAGGCCTGCGGTGCCGACGATATCGCGCTGGCCGCCGCCGCCGGCGCGGCGATCGAGTTGATGCACTGCGCTTCGCTGGTCCACGACGATTTGCCGTGTTTCGACAACGCCACCACGCGGCGTGGTCGCCCCTCCGTCTTCGGTGCGTATGGTGAGCGTCTCGCGGTGCTGGCCGGTGATGCGCTGATCGTGACCGCATTCCAGAGTCTCGCGGCCGCGGCGGCACAAAAGCCGGAGCGCATCGGTCCGTTGATGGGCACCCTCGCTGCCGGTGTTGCCGCACCCACCGGCATTGTCGCGGGTCAGGCTTGGGAATGTGAGCCGCGTGTCGCGCTCACGGCCTACCAGCGTGCCAAGACCGGCGCGTTGTTTGTCGCAGCCACTGTGGCGGGTGCTCAGGCCGCCGGTGCTGCCTTTGAACCCTGGCGTGCGCTCGGCGAATGGTTGGGCGAGGCGTATCAGGTGGCTGACGATATTCGCGATGTGGCATTAGACACGGAGCAGCTGGGCAAGCCGGGTGGGCAGGATGCGGCACTGGGCCGCCCCAGTTCGGCAGCGGAACTGGGCCTTTCAGGTGCCATTCAGTATTTTGATCAGTTGATTGCCTATGCCAGCGCCTCCATTCCCAGCTGCCGCGGTTCAGCGCAGCTGCGCACGCTGGTGCGCCAGGAATCACGCCGGCTGGTGCCGGTAGAGCTGACCCGCCGGCTGGTGCCGTCGGTGACGCGGATTTCGGCGTAGCCCGGATGACCACGGTCGTCATGTCCTGGTCGGACTGGCTGCTCGGCTGGCGTGACCGGCTGCTTGCCAATCCCGCCTTTCATCGTTTTGCTTCCGGCTTTCTGCTCACGCGTCCGATCGCGCACCGTCATGCGCGGGAGGTCTTTGATCTGGTCGCCGGTTTTGTGTATTCACAGGTGCTGGCGGCCTGCGTGCAGCTGGATTTGTTCAAAAAACTCGCCAATGGTCCGCAGAGCATCAGCGCGTTGGCCCGCCAGTTCGATATGTCGGTTGAAGCTGCCGAGCGTTTGCTAGTGGCTGCTCAATCGCTACGCCTGGTAGAGAAGCGCGGCCTCACGCCTGCCGGCGAGCAGCGCTATGGCCTGGGCATGCTGGGCGCGCCGCTGGTCGATAACGAGGCGGTGACAGCCATGGTTCGGCACCACGCCACGCTCTACGCCGATTTGACTGATCCGGTCGCACTCTTGCGTGGCCATGTGCGGCCGTCGCTCTCGGAGTATTACCCCTATACCGCGGATGAAGCCAAGGCGCATGCGGCTGAAATCGCGCCGGAAAAAGTCGCCAATTATTCAGCGCTGATGTCGGCCTCCCAGCCCTTGGTGGCCGCCGAAATTCTCGATGCCTTTTCATTTGCCCCGCATCGTCATTTGCTGGACGTGGGTGGCGGCGAGGGCCGCTTCCTGGTCAGCGTTGCCGAGCGGGCGCCGCACCTGAAACTGACCTTGTTCGACTTGCCGCCCGTGGCAGCCAATGCTCGTGCGCGTTTTCAGAACGCCGGGATTGCCGATCGTGCCCAGGCCGTGGGCGGAAATTTCCTTGCCCAGGCGTTGCCAACCGGCGCTGACATTGTCTCTTTGGTGCGCATCATTCACGACCATGACGATGAGCGCGCGGTGACTATTCTCAAAGCCATCCGACAGGCACTTCCGACCGGCGGCACGCTGGTGCTGGCTGAGCCTATGTCGGGTACGCCCGGCGCCGAGGCCATGGGCGATGCCTACTTCGGCTTTTATCTGCTGGCCATGGGTCGCGGGCAAGCTCGCACCGCAGAGCAGTTGACAGCGCTGCTGCGCTATTCCGGTTTTGACAACGTGCGTCTTCTGCCAACTCGGATACCGCTTCAGGTCAGGTTACTGACCGCCCGGGCTGCTTAAGCGGGAATATGTAAATATTACTTGACACATTAAAGCGTCAGCATAGAATGACACAATACCCGCGAAGGCTTCGCCTTCCTGGGGCAGCAAACGAGACGCTCCCTAACAAGTTCGTCGCCCACCTAAAACAACGCCGGGTTTTCCATGAATAGCCTGCAACGAGACTTGACAGCGCAAGGCCGCTACCCCGGGGGCAGGGCATGAACGCGCACGCCGTCGTCGTTGAGCAACCGCATCAGTTGCAGGTACGCGAGCTGGCGCTCGTCGAGCCCACCGACAACGACTTGGTTGTCGATATCTGCTGGAGCGGCATTTCTACCGGTACCGAAAAACTGCTCTGGTCAGGTCGTATGCCAACCTTTCCCGGCATGGGCTATCCGCTCGTACCAGGCTATGAATCCGTGGGCCGTGTCGCGCAAGCGGGACGCAGTACCCAATATGAAATCGGCGAGCTGGTGTTTGTGCCCGGCGCCGCCTGTTTTGGTGAAGTCCGCGGGCTGTTCGGTGGTGCCGCATCGCGGGTGGTGATTCCCGCGTTGCGCGCCTTACGCATCTCGGAAGATCTGGGCGAGCGCGGTACTTTGCTCGCACTGGCAGCCACCGCTTATCACGCGTATACCTCGCCGGGCGCGGCGCGTCCGGAACTCATCATCGGTCATGGTGTGCTGGGTCGCATGATTGCGCGACTGGCGGTCATTGCCGGTGGCAAGCCCGTGGTGTGGGAAACCAATCCTGCCCGTCGTGGTGGCGCGCAAGGCTATGACGTGATTGACCCGGCAGATGACAAGACCGCCAACTATCGCAACATTTGCGACGTCAGTGGTGACCCGAAAGTACTCGATTCGCTGATCGCGCGCGGCGCGCCGGGCTGCGAAATCGTGCTTGCCGGCTTTTATGATGAGCCACTGTCTTTCTCGTTCGCGCCGGCCTTTCTGCGCGAAGCAAAAATTCGCGTCGCTGCGCAATGGAAGCCGCCCGAACTGCTCGCCGTACGCGATCTCGCAGAGTCCGGACGGCTCTCGCTCGATGACCTGATTACCCACCGCAGCACCCCCGACAACGCCGATGCAGCGTATCGCACCGCATTCAGCGATTCCACCTGCCTGAAGATGATCCTCGACTGGAGAAGCCCGCAATGAGCAAGCCACAAGACCACCAGGCCGCACCTGTGCATTTCATGCAAAAAGAGCGTCTGCGCGCGGAGGCTGCGATCGATCCGGATCCGGCCCCGACCGGCGAAGTCACTAAAGAAACCCAGATCATCGCCATCTACGGCAAGGGCGGTATCGGCAAGAGCTTCACGCTCGCCAACCTCTCGTACATGATGGCGCAGCAGGGCAAGAAGGTTTTGCTGATTGGCTGTGATCCGAAAAGCGATACGACCTCGTTGCTGTTCGGCGGTAAAGCCTGCCCGACCATCATCGAAACTTCATCAAAGAAAAAACTCGCCGGCGAGCCCGTCTCGATTGGCGATGTCTGCTTCAAGCGCGATGGTGTCTATGCGATGGAACTCGGCGGACCGGAAGTCGGTCGCGGCTGCGGTGGTCGCGGCATCATCCACGGTTTCGAGCTGCTGGAAAAACTGGGCTTCCACGAGTGGGGCTTTGATTATGTATTGCTCGACTTCCTCGGTGACGTAGTCTGCGGCGGTTTCGGTTTGCCGATCGCGCGCGATATGTGCCAGAAGGTGATCGTCGTCGGCAGTAATGATTTGCAGTCGCTGTATGTCGCCAATAACGTTTGCTCGGCAGTCGAATACTTCCGCAAGCTCGGCGGCAATGTTGGCGTGGCCGGCATGGTGATTAACAAGGATGACGGCACCGGCGAAGCACAGGCCTTTGCAAAGCATGCGGGGATTCCGGTGCTCTCCGCCATTCCTGCGAACGAAGATATTCGTCGCAAGAGCGCCAGCTACGAAATCATTGGCCGTCCCGAAAGTCAGTGGGGCGCGCTGTTTGCCGAACTCGCACAAAACGTCGCCGATGCGCCGCCCGTACGCCCCAAGCCCATGTCGCAAGACGAGTTGCTCGGCCTGTTCTCGGCTGAACACACCGGTCGCGATGTCGTGCTCGAGCCTGCCACGGTCGCTGACATGGTGGGCAAGAGCGAGATCATCAAGCAAACCCTTGAAGTTGTGTACGACGAAGTCTGAGGACAAGCGCCATGAGCCATCCTGTGATTCCGATTGTTGCCAACCCTGAGGCCCTCAAGGCCGATGGCTTGGGCTGCCACTCCGGCAAAGACCAGCTGAATGCCGCTGCGCGCGCCGCCGGCAAAAGCGACACCCTGGATCAGTACGCACAGGATTATCCAAAAGGTCCGCACGATCAGCCGCAGAGCATGTGCCCTGCCTTTGGTTCATTGCGCGTTGGTTTGCGCATGCGTCGCACCGCAACCATTCTGTCGGGCTCGGCTTGCTGCGTCTACGGACTGACCTTCACGTCTCATTTTTATGGCGCACGCCGCAGCGTGGGCTACGTGCCGTTTGATTCCGAATCACTCGTCACGGGCAAGCTGTTCGAAGACATTCGCGACGCGGTCCACAAAGAGGCCAATCCGGATTTATATGACGCGATCGTCATCATCAATCTGTGTGTGCCGACGGCCAGCGGTGTACCGCTGCAGATCCTGCCCAAAGAAATTAATGGTGTTCGCATCATCGGTATCGACGTACCAGGATTTGGTGTGCCGACACATGCCGAAGCCAAAGACGTACTCGCCGGCGCAATGCTGCGCTATGCGCGCAACGAAGCCGGTGCGGGTCCGGTCGCAGCGCCACGCAATGGCCGCAGTGACAAACCCACCATCACACTGATCGGCGAAATGTTCCCGGCGGATCCGGTCACGATCGGCATGATGCTCGAGCCGATGGGTCTCGCCGCCGGTCCGGTGGTGCCCACGCGCGAATGGCGCGAACTGTATGCCGCCTTCGATTGCGCGGCCGTCGCGGCGATTCATCCTTTTTACACTGCCAGCGTGCGCGAATTCGAAGCTGCTGGTCGTCAGGTCATCGGTTCCGCACCTGTCGGTCACGATGGCACCGAAGCCTGGCTGCAAGCGATCGGGAATAGCTGCAACATCGGTCAGGCACAAATCGATGCAGCAAAAAACCGCATGCTGCCCGCGGTGCGCGCTGCACTCGCTGCCAAACCAGTCAAAGGGCGCATCACCCTGTCAGGCTACGAAGGTTCCGAGCTGCTCGTCGCACGCCTGCTGGTCGAGAGTGGCGCCGATCTGCGTTATGTCGGTACCGCCTGCCCGAAAACGATCCACAGCGCCGCGGATCTCGAATGGCTCACAGCCAAAGGCGTGCACGTGCAATACCGCGCCTCGCTGGAGCAAGACATCGCTGCCGTACATGAATTCAAACCGGATCTCGCGATTGGCACCACGCCGGTCGTGCAGGCCGCGAAAGAAATGTCCATCCCGGGCCTGTATTTCACCAACCTGATTTCCGCGCGGCCTCTGATGGGCCCAGCCGGTGCAGGTTCACTCGCTGCAGTGGTGAATGCGGCGATTGGCAACAAAGCTCGCATGGATGACATGAAGTCCTTCTTCGGTGGTACCGGCATGGGCGACAGCGCCGGTGTCTGGGAAGGCAAGCCGCAAGACCGCCCCGAATTCCGTACCGAGACGCGTCGCCGCCTGGATAAGGCTGCGAAGAAGCGCAAAGCTGAGGAGATGATCTGATGTACGTCATCGACCACGACAGAGCAGGCGGTTATTGGGGTGCGGTGTATGTGTTCACCGCGATCAAAGGACTGCAAGTCATCATCGACGGTCCGGTCGGTTGCGAAAACCTGCCAGTGACCTCTGTTTTGCATTACAGCGATGCCTTGCCGCCGCATGAGTTGCCGATCGTCGTGACCGGTCTGGCGGAAGAACAACTCGGCCGCGAAGGTACCGAAGGCTCGATGAAGCGTGCGCATGCAACGCTTGATCCGGATCTGCCCGCAGTCGTTGTGACCGGATCAATTGCCGAGATGATCGGTGGCGGTGTTACACCCGAAGGCACCAACATCCTGCGCTTTTTACCGCGCACGATTGATGAAGACCAGTGGCAGTGCGCGAACCGCGCAATGCTCTGGTTGTGGAATGAATACGGCATGCGCCATGTGCCTGCGCGCAAGCCATTTGCCGAGCGCGCACCGGATGAAAAACCGCGCGTCAATATCATCGGCCCCAGCTACGGCACCTTCAATATGCCCAGCGACCTGGCCGAAATTCGCCGTCTGGTGCAGGGCATCGGTGCTGAAGTCAATATGGTGTTTCCGCTTGGCAGTCATCTTGCGGATGTGTCGCGACTGGTGGAAGCCGATGTGAACATCTGTATGTACCGCGAGTTCGGCCGCCTGTTGTGCGAAGCGCTGGATCGCCCGTATTTGCAGGCACCGATTGGTTTGCACAGCACCACTAAATTTTTACGCAAGCTGGGTGAATTGCTCAATCTGGATCCCGAGCCTTTCATTGAGCGCGAGAAGCACACCACCATCAAACCGGTCTGGGATCTGTGGCGCTCCGTCACGCAGGACTTCTTTGGCACCGCAACGTTTGCGGTCGTGGCCAATGAAACTTATACGCGCGGCCTGCGGCACTTCCTCGAAGATGAAATGGGCCTGCCCTGCAATTTTGCGGTCGCGCGCAAGCCGGGTGAAAAAACCGATAACGAAACCGTGCGTCAGTTGGTGCGTGAAAAGCCACCACTGATCATGTACGGCAGCTACAACGAGCGCATGTATCTGGCCGAATCCGGTGGTGCCTCGCCGATGAAGCCGGCCTTTATTCCTGCATCGTTTCCGGGCGCGATTATTCGCCGCCATACCGGCACACCTTTCATGGGCTATGCGGGTGCCACTTATCTGATTCAGGAATTCTGCAACTGCCTGTTTGATGCGCTGTTCCACATCCTGCCGCTGGGCACTGACATGGACAAGGTCGACGCAACGCTGGCAAAGAGCGATCAAAACACCGCATGGGATGACGATGCACGCGATCTGTTGAATGACATGGTCGCCGCCGAGCCCGTGCTGGTTCAGATTTCAGTGGCCAAACGTCTTCGCGACCGCGCCGAGCGCGATGCGCGACGTGCGGGTGAAGACAGTGTTTCTGTACAGCGAGTTGCGCAAGCGCGCGATGCGATGCGGGTCGGAGAACCGGCCTGATGCGCAGCGTGATGTCACACCAGCGCATGCAAAGAATGTCGTGGCAGTTCGCCGCGGACGCCCGGGGTTGCGGGGCTCTACGCACCAATGGCTGTAAAGCTAATTTGAAGGAGCGCACTCATGGCTGAAAGGAAAAGCATTTCCGGGATGACCGATGAGGAGGCTCAGGAATTCCATGCGTACTACATGCAAGGTATGGTGGGTTTCACAGCAGTCGCTGTGATCGCACACATCCTCGTATGGGCATGGCGTCCCTGGATCACCTGATCTCGGATAGACGATAACTAAGGAATACTGCTATGGCACATACACATCTGAACACAGAGAAGCACCTGAAGGATCACAACCTGACCTTCTGGATGGTTTTCGCACTGGGATTTCTGATCGTCCTGAGCATCGCCATCGTCGGTACGCTGACGGGTATGCCCTGGCGCAGCTGGATGCCTGGTGCCGAGAGTTGCAAATCACTGTTCGGTGGCGTACAGGCCGCAGTGTATTCATTCATGTCACACACACTATAGGAGTAGGAACCATGTGGAGAATATGGCGCCTTTACGATCCTCTGCGAGCCATGGTGGTTCAAGGGATCTTCTTGTTCGGACTTGCAGCAATGATTCACCTCATTCTGCTGTCGACGAACAAATTCAACTGGCTCGATGGCGTAAAGCCTGCGGCAACGGCGCAAAACGCGCCAATGCCCGGACCATCGTCCTAAATCCACTTTCACAGTGGTGGGGCGGGTGGGCGCGGCGTTTGCCGGCGCAGCCTGCCCTCAATACAGAATTTACGAGGAATGACAATGTGCATTCCTGCAGGAGGGCTCGAATATGGCCATGCTGAGTTTTGAAAAAAAATATCGCGTACGCGGAGGCACTCTGATTGGGGGTGATCTCTTCGATTTCTGGATTGGCCCTTTCTACGTGGGCTTCTTCGGCGTCACCACGATCTTCTTCGCATTCCTCGGAACCGCGTTGATACTCTGGGGTGCGTCGCAGGGTCCGACCTGGAATCTCTGGCAGATCAGCATCGCGCCACCCGATCTCAAATATGGCCTGCGCATGGCGCCGTTAATGGAGGGCGGCCTGTGGCAGCTCATTACGGTCTGCGCAATCGGTGCCTTCGGATCCTGGGCGATGCGTGAAGTCGAAATATGCCGCAAGCTCGGCATGGGCTATCACGTACCCGCTGCGTTCTCGGTCGCCATCCTCGCGTACGTCACACTGGAAGTGATACGTCCGGTGCTGATGGGCGGTTGGGGGCATGCCTTCCCTTACGGTATCTACAGTCACCTCGACTGGGTATCGAATGTGGGCTACCAGTATCTGCACTTCCACTACAACCCGGCACACATGCTGGCGATTACCTTCTTCTTTACGACCACACTGGCGCTGTCGATGCACGGTGGCCTGGTGCTGTCGTCCACCAATCCGGGCAAGGGTGAAGTCGTCAAAACGCCGGAACATGAAGATACGTATTTCCGCGATCTGGTCGGTTATTCGGTCGGCACACTCGGCATTCACCGTCTTGGCCTGTTCCTCGCGCTGGCAGCGGTACTGTTCTCGGCACTGTGCATCGTGATCTCGGGACCGTTCTGGAGCCGCGGCTGGCCGGAGTGGTGGAACTGGTGGCTCAACATGCCCATCTGGAACCGATAAAGAAAGCGACAGGAGACCACGATGGCTGACTATCAAAATCTATTCACGGCGGTGCAGGTCGCCGGCCCCGTACATCACGGAACGGAGCTGCATGATTCCATGAGCCCGCGCACGGGCAAACCTTTCCTGTTGCATCTCGCCGGGCGTCTGGGCAATGCACAAATCGGTCCGATTTATCTGGGCGGTTTAGGCATCATGTCGCTGATGTTTGGCCTGGTTGCGTTCAACATCATCGGCCTGAACATGCTGGCATCGGTGAACTGGGATCCGATCCAATTCGTTCGTCAGCTGTTCTGGCTCGCGCTGGAACCGCCAGCGCCGGGCCATGGCCTCGGGCTGGCACCGCTGAATCAGGGTGGCTGGTGGCAGATCGCCGGCCTCTCGCTGACGATCTCGATTTTGCTGTGGTGGGCGAACGTGTATCGCCGCGCACGTGCACTCAAAATGGGTACGCATATCGCGTGGGCGTTTGCCGCGGCGATCTGGCTATTCCTTGTGCTCGGTCTGTTCCGTCCGGTGTTGATGGGCTCGTGGGGTGAAGCCGTGCCGTTCGGTATTTTCCCGCACCTCGACTGGACCGCGGCCTTCTCTCTGCGTTACGGTAATTTGTTCTACAACCCGTTCCATGCGCTCTCGATTGCCTTCCTGTACGGCTCGGCACTGCTGTTCGCGATGCATGGCGCCACGATTCTTGCCGTCGGTCGTTACGGCGGTGAGCGCGAGATCGAACAGATCATCGATCGGGGTACTGCGACAGAGCGTGCGGCATTGTTCTGGCGCTGGACCATGGGCTTCAACGCCACGATGGAATCGATTCACCGCTGGGCCTGGTGGTTCGCAGTGCTGTGCCCGCTGACTGGCGGTATCGGCATCCTGCTCACGGGCACTGTGGTTGATAACTGGTATCTGTGGGCCGTCAAACACGGCGTCGCACCACCTTATCCGCAGGTGTGGGGTCCGGTGATTGATCCGGCCACGCTGCAGGGAGTAAAACCATGATCGTCAGACTCTTCCAACTCATGATCATGCTCAGCCTGGGCATGATGCTGACCGCCTGCAAAGATCCGCCCATCGAGCGTCTGCCGATGGACAGCGTTCAGCACGGCTATCGCGGCACCGGCATGGTGCAGGTCTACAACCCGCGCATCGTCGAGTCACAGGACGCGCTGAACACGGCGCCACCGTCGACACCGCCAATCCCGGATGGCGGTCCGAAAGCCAAGGACACGTACCAGAACGTAAAAGTGCTCGGCGATTTGTCGGCAGGGCAGTTCATCGGACTGATGACTTCCATGACCGCCTGGGTGGCACCCAAGGATGGCTGCGCGTATTGCCACAATCTCGCTAACCTTGCCGACGATTCGAAGTACACCAAGGTCGTCGCACGCAAGATGATCGAGATGACGCGCCATATCAACAGCAACTGGAAAAACCACGTCGCCGAAACCGGTGTCACCTGCTACACCTGCCACCGCGGCAATCCGGTACCGACGCAAGTGTGGTTTACGCCGCTGGAACAGAACAAGGGTGCCGACTTCATTGGCGACAACGCCGGTCAGAACACGCCGGGCAAACTGGTGAACATGTCGTCTTTGCCCACCGATCCGCTGACACCGTATCTGCTGGATGACAAGCAGATTCGTGTCAATGGTCCGACGCCGCTGCCCTCAGGCAATCGCAGCTCGATCAAGCAGGCCGAGTGGACGTATGGACTGATGACGCACATGTCGAATTCGCTCGGCGTCAATTGCACCTACTGCCACAACACCCGCTCATTCCAGAGCTGGGAAGGCAGTCCGCCACAGCGTATTACCGCCTATCACGGCATCCGCATGGCGCGCGACGTGAACAAGGACTACATGGTGCCCTTGTCAGACACGTTCCCGGTTGATCGCAAGGGTCCGGGCGGTGATGTTGCCAAGGTCAGTTGCGCAACCTGCCACCAGGGCGCGTACAAGCCGCTGTATGGTTATCCGATGCTCAAAGACCATCCGTATCTGGCCGGTCCCGGCAAGAGTGCTGCCGCACCGACCAGTGAAGTAACAAAGACCGCAGCAAAGTAAACGCATCAGGGATCCCGGCGCAAGCCGGGATCTGTCTTTATCGTCATCAGGCAGATCCATGCTCGCCAGATGACCGCCACCCGCCAGCCATCAGGCAGCAGCAATCGATTGCGGAGTCTTCCGTGAGTACAGGCCGACTCATCAGCAAACAACACACCGGCGGTACAGCGCCCGATGCTTCTGCATCTGCTTCATCCCGCACTGTAACCATCGAAACCAACGCTGCGACGATGCAAGGCACGGTGGTTGTCCTCTTGTCAAAGCTGCGACGTGCGCACTGGGGCTGGGGCTGGCAGCGCATCGCTTTTGGCAGCTGGTGGCCCGCTGTCACGCCCGGGCTCAAGTTCATGAAGACGCTGGGCAGCGGAAAAGAGGGCGGCTTTGGTTTGATGCCCAGCCTCTCGCATCAGGGTATGTTCTGCGTTTTCGATAGCGAAGCAGAAGCGACCGATTTCATCAACACATCGGCACTGGTCTCACGCTACCGCGAGCGCAGTGAAGAATTGTTCATCGCCACGCTCCGGCCCGCCAGCGTACGCGGCAGCTGGGATGGCATGACGCTCGCTGCCGGTGAAAGCCTGCCTGCCAGCGCCATGCTGGCTACGCTGACACGTGCCTCGATACGGCCGCTTGCCGCCCCCCAGTTTTGGCGACATGCCCCCGCGGCTCAAGACAGTCTCGCGGATGCACCCGGCTGTTTGCTTGCCACCGGACTCGGTGAAGCACCGGTATTCAGGCAAGCCACCTTCAGTCTCTGGAAAAACACCGCGGCCATGGATGCCTACGCTCGTACCGGCGCGCATCGCGATGCAATCAGCGCGGCATGGAAGCATCAGTTCTTTTCCGAATCCATGTTCGTTCGTTTCGAACCTTTGTCGCTGCAAGGGCGCTGGAAAGGACAGTCTTTTGACTAGCGCCTTGCATGAACACCGCGTCGTTGTGATCGGTGCAGGCATCGCAGGTCTGGTTGCGGCATTGCAGCTCGCTCAGCGCGATATGCAGGTCACGCTGGTCGAGGCGGCGGATCAGCCCGGCGGCAAAATGCGGCAGCTGATGGTTGATGGCGCGCCCATCGACAGTGGTCCTACCGTCTTCACGATGCGCTGGATTTTCGAGCAAATCTACGCCAATGCCGGCGCACGTCTGGAAGACGAACTCAAACTCACGGCCTTGCCGGTACTCGCGCGCCATGCCTGGAGTGAGACTGAGCGCATGGATTTGTTTGCCGACCCCGGACGCTCGCGCGACGCGATCGCGCGTCTGGCTGGTCCCGCAGAAGCTGCCCGTTTTGTGCAGTTCTGCAAAGAGGCGCGCAAAGTCTACGACACGCTGGAAGGTCCGTTCATACGTTCTCAGTCTCCAACGCTTGCCAGTATGGCGGGTGATCTCGGATTGCGCGGGCTGGCGGTACTTGCATCGCTCGGGCCGATGAGCAATCTGTGGGATGCGCTGCGTCAGCATTTTCATGATGCCCGGCTGCAGCAGTTGTTTGCGCGGTATGCGACGTACTGCGGATCGTCGCCCTGGCAAGCACCCGCAACGCTGATGCTGATCACCCAGGTTGAGCTGGATGGCGTCTGGTCGGTGGAGGGCGGCATGCATGCGCTGGCCCGGTCCCTTGCTGCGCTGGCGGAAAAAAATGGCGTCGGTATTCGCTACGCTTCTCCGTGTGCAGAAATTCTCACCGAAGGAAAAAAAGTATCGGGCATCCGTCTTGCCAGTGGCGAGGTGCTGGCAGCTGACAGCGTGGTCTTCAATGGCGATGCTTCAGCACTCAGTCAAGGCCTGCTCGGCGCTTATTTACGGCGAGCTGCCCCAACATTGTCATCGGGTAAACGTTCATTGTCAGCGCTGACCTGGAGCGTGCACGCCACGACCGAAGGTTTTCCGCTCGACCGCCACAATGTATTTTTTCAGCCCGATTACGCGCGCGAATTCAGCGATATTTTTTCGCGCGCACGTCTGCCGCAAACACCCACTGTCTACGTCTGTGCGCAGGATCGCGGCAACGCCGCATCGACGTCGGAGCCCCCCGATCCACAACCCGAGCGCGATCGTTTGCTGGTGCTGGTCAATGCGCCGGCCGAGGGCAGTCGAACGCTTACCGAATCGGAGATTGATGCATGCGAAACCCATTCCTTTTCCCTGTTGGCGCGCTACGGCCTGAAGGTGTACCGGACGGCGGAGAATACCCAGCGCACAACGCCAGCGGAATTTCATCGCCTCTTTCCGGGCAGCGCCGGCGCTCTGTACGGGATGGCGACCCATGGCTGGATGTCGGCTTTCGCCAGATCGGGAGCGAAGACCCCGCTGCCGGGGCTTTACCTCGCGGGCGGGAGCGTGCATCCGGGGCCGGGCGTGCCGATGGCCGCCATGTCGGGCCAACTGGCGGCCGCCACGCTGATGGCTCACCTCGATTCGACCAGTCGGTACCGTCGGGTGGTTATCTCTGGTGGTACGTCGACGCGCTCAGCGACGACGGCAACTACGGACTGACGATCATCGCCTTTGTGGGCAGTGTGTTCTCGCCGTACTACCGTGCTGCATTAAAACGCGGCCCTGCCGATCCGGAAAACTATTGCTCACTTAATGTCGCGCTGTATGGTCGCAATCGCCGCTGGGCCATGACCGAGCGTGGCCGTAGCCGCATGCATCGCGATGCGTCCAGTTTCACGATCGGCCCCAGTAGCCTGCACTGGCATCACGACCATCTGGAAATCGATATCTGCGAAACCGGTATGCCCTTGCCCTGGCCGGTGCGCGGCAAAGTGCGTGTCTATCCTTCATCGTTGTCGACGTTCAGCACCGCACTGGATGACCAGGGCCGTCATCGCTGGGGCCCGCTGGCCGCTTGCGCGCGTGTTGAAGTCGAGATGGACAAACCGTCACAGCGCTGGAGCGGCCATGGCTATCTCGATTCGAATGAAGGTGACGAGCCCGTCAGCGAGCCTTTTCGTGAATGGGACTGGTCACGTGCCTTGCTGTCGGATGGCTCGGCCGCAGTGATCTACGATGTGCAGCAAAAGCAGGGTGCCGATCGCCTGCTTGGTCTTCGTTTTTCACCCAACGGATACATCGAAGAATTTTTACCGCCACCGCGCCAGTCGCTCGAACTGACGCGCTGGCGCATACCGCGTCGCATGCGCAGCGAAGGCGATGCACCAGTACGCGTGATCGACATGCTGGAAGACACGCCGTTCTACGAGCGATCGGTACTGAAGAGCCGCCTGTTCGGCGAAGATGTGATCAGCGTGCACGAGACGCTGAACGTGCCGAGACTCGTTTCGCCCGTCGTACAGTACATGCTGCCTTTCAGGATGCCGCGCCGAAGCTGATTTCCACCGATCTCATTTGCTGTACCTAAACGAGATGTCCTCTATCTGTCACTCTGCAAGTGACAGTGATTTCAATAAGCCATCCACAGAATTTCTGCCGTGATCGCGACGTTGTCCGTGGTGGTTCGCCATCATAACCCAGCCTGAGCAGAAAACAACCAACGAATAGTGCATCGGCACATTTGAGTTTGGTGACATCGTTTTCTACACTGCATCTCAGGGTCAGTCCTACACCTCCATTTATCTCAAGAGCGCTTGTGAAGTAGCGCTATCAGAAATGGCAATGAGCTCTTGCGTCGTCTGGTCGGCGGGAGCCAGTGCGTGGGATACCAACATGGAGAACATCAATGACACGAAATTCCATTTCGGCCGGTGGTCCCCTATCTTTTGTGATGCGCGTTGTTATTGTTACGATGGACAATCATCTTGCCAGCGCTGCCACACGTGCGCAGACTCTGTTGAATAAGAGTCTCCCAGGTGTCTCGCTGACAGTACATGCAGCCTCTGAATGGGCCGAGGATGCATCAGCGTTATCGCGCTGTCGTGCCGATATCGCTCAAGGCGACATCATCATCGCCTCCATGTTGTTCATGGAGGATCATTTTATCCCGGTGCTGCCTGACCTGACCGCCCGACGCGATCAGTGCGATGCAATGGTCTGCATCATGTCCGCTGCCGACGTCATGAAACTCACGTGTATCGGTCGCTTCAAGATGGACGGCACAACAAAGGGACCAATCGCCTTTTTGAAGAAATTGCGTGGCAAGAGTAATGACAAAGGATCCGGTGCCAGCGGCAACAAAACCGCCGGTGCGGAGCAGATGAAAATGTTGCGCTTGCTTCCCAAACTGCTGCGTTTTATCCCCGGCACTGCACAAGATGTGCGCAATTATTTCTTGGTGCTGCAATATTGGCTGGCGGGTTCGGAAGAGAATATCCACAGCATGGTGCAGCTCTTGGTAAATGCCTATGCCGAGGGCACACGCAAGTCGCTACGCAAAAAGGCTGCGCCCGCTGCACCCATTGATTATCCTGACGTCGGTGTGTACCACCCTCGCTTAAAGCAGAGCAGGCTCTCCGGTGTACACAAAGGCATGACAACGCGTGCAGATCTGCTGCCACCAATCGCCAATGCAAAAGGCACAGTAGGTTTGCTGTTGATGCGCTCCTACCTGTTGGCGGGCAACGCGCGTCACTATGATGGTGTCATTGCTGCACTTGAGGCACGCAGTTTATCGGTCCGTCCTGCCTATGCTAGTGGACTGGATGCACGGCCCGCAGTCGACCAGTTCTTCATGCAACAGGGCCAGCCATGTGTCGATGCGGTGGTATCGCTGACAGGCTTTTCCCTGATCGGAGGACCGGCTTATAACGATGCAAAAGCCGCCGAGGATCTTCTGGCATCGATGGACGTACCCTATCTTGCGGTATCCCCAGTGGAGTTTCAGACTCTGGAGCGCTGGGGAGAATCCGACCGTGGCCTGTTGCCGGTGGAAGCGACTATGATGGTCGCACTTCCAGAGCTTGATGGCTCCAGCGGTTCGCTGGTATTTGGCGGCCGCAGTGACGCAACCGGCAAGGCTTGTATCGGCTGCGAACGCCGCTGTACGTTCGAGAAAGCTGATAACGCACAGGACATGCAGACTTGCAGCGAACGTGCGGACATGCTCGCCTCGCGCGTGGAAAAGCTCATCGTTTTGCGCAAAGTGCAACGTGCAGAACGTAGGGTCGCGATTGTCTTGTTCAACTTTCCGCCCAATGCAGGCAGCACGGGTACGGCGGCTTTCCTTGCGGTGTTCGAATCGCTGTACAACACTATGGCGGCGATGCAGCGAGCTGGTTACACCATCGATATGCCTGATAGCGTAGACGCACTACGCAATGCCATCCTCAAAGGTAATGCTGAGTGTTACGGCACATCGGCAAATGTGCATACGCGGATTCGAGCCGATGATCATGTGCGCAAAGAAAAACACTTGCGCGAGATCGAGGTGCAATGGGGCCCGGCACCTGGACAACATCAAAGCGATGGCGCACATATTTTTATACTCGGTGCGCAGTTCGGTCATGTGCTGGTTGGTATACAGCCTGCAATTGGTATCGAAGGCGACCCAATGCGTCTGCTGTTCGAAAAAGGTTTTGTACCCACTCACGCGTTTTCTGCGTTTTATCGTTACTTGCGCGACGATTTTGCAGCGCATGCTCTTCTGCACTTTGGCACCCATGGGGCACTCGAGTTCATGCCCGGCAAACAGAGTGGTATGTCCGGCGCCTGCTGGCCTGACCGTCTGATTGCCGATATGCCGAACGCTTATCTCTATGCGGCGAATAATCCCTCCGAAGGCACGATTGCCAAACGGCGTGCCAACGCAACGCTGGTCTCTTACCTGACGCCGCCGGTGGCCGAAGCGGGTTTGTACAAAGGCCTCAATGACCTTAAAGCGTCATTGAACCGGTGGCGCGCACTCGGCCCTGAAGACGCTCATGAAAGGCAGGACCTCGCTGAATTGATTCACACGCAGGCAGTTGTGCTAGAGCTCGCACCTGCGGCGCCCACTTGGGCGGATGACAGCGAGCAGGAAATTGCTGCCCTCAACGATGCCGTGCTTGAGCTCGAATACACGCTGATACCGTATGGCTTGCACGTGGTCGGCAAAGCGCCAAGCACCGAAGAGCGTACTGACATGCTGGTCGCTATGGCCGAGTCGGCGCATCAGGTGAGTTTTACGCCGGAGTTGCGCGCATCTATCAAGGCAATGCTCGCAGGTGAACCTCAGCCTGCGCTTCTCGCCGAGGCGCAGAGCAGTTTGCTCGCCAAGCTGGCGGCGTCGAGCGAGCTCATGCATGAGTCGCACGAACTCGATGGGCTGCTCGCTGCGCTCGATGGCCGCTACGTGCGTCCCGCGCCGAGTGGCGACTTGATGCGCGCACCAGAAATCCTGCCCGCCGGGCGCAATCTACACGGATTTGATCCTTTTCGATTGCCCAGTGCCTATGCCGTCAAGGATGGCGCCAAGCAGGCCGAGCGGCTGCTTGCACGGCATCAGCAAGACACGGGCAGTATTCCCGAATCGATTGCGATGGTGCTGTGGGGAACCGACAACTTGAAGAGCGAGGGCGGACCTATTGCCCAAGCGATGGCCTTGATGGGTACCCGCCCCCGTTTTGATCACTACGGTCGGCTATCGGGCGCAACGCTGATATCGCTGGATGAACTTGGACGTCCGCGCGTGGATGTCCTGATTACCTTGTCCGGTATCTTCCGCGATCTGCTGCCGTTGCAGATTCGCATGCTGGCCGAAGCCGCATTGCTGGCAGCGAATGCGGATGAGCCAGAAGATAAAAATTTCATCCGCAAGCATGCGCTGGCCTATCAGCTAGCCCATGGCTGCGACATGGAGACTGCGGCACTGCGGGTGTTCGGCAATGCCGAAGGCGCATACGGCGCAAATGTGAACCATCTGATCGACTGCAGCCGTTGGGATGATGAAGACGAACTGGCCGAGACGTATACCTGTCGCAAGGGCTTTGCGTATGGCGCGAGCGGTCGGCCTGTCGCCAAGCCCGATCTGTTCAATACGTTGCTGGCGCGCGTGGATCTCGCTTATCAGAATCTCGATTCTGTCGAAGTCGGCGTCACGTCGATTGATACCTATTTCGACACCTTGGGAGGCATAAGCCGTGCTGTCAAGCGCGCCAAGGGACCGGATGCACAGATCGCACCGGTGTACATCGGCGACCAGACCCGTGGCGGCGGCACAGTTCGTACCTTGAGCGAGCAGGTGTCTCTCGAGACCCGTACGCGCATGCTCAATCCGAAATGGTACGAGGGCATGCTTGCGCATGGCTATGAAGGCGTGCATCAGATCGAAGTACATCTCACCAACACCATGGGCTGGTCAGCGACCACGGGTCAGGTGCAGCCTTGGGTGTATCAGGAGCTGACTCAAACCTTCTTGCTTGACCCCGAAATGCGCGAGCGACTGTCTCGCTTGAACCCGACGGCATCAGCGCGGGTGGCAGGTCGGCTGATGGAAGCAACCGAGCGAAATTATTGGACACCAGACGCGAACATGCTGGAGGCGATGCTGCGCGCAGGTGAGGAGCTTGAGGATCGCCTCGAGGGTGTCAGCTGAGGTGTGCATGACAGAGTCTGTTCAGGAATATGGCAACTGTCGCAGCACCAGATGATTAGCAACAATGGCCTGCCAACGGTGAGGTGATGAAGATGATTTCAAATGAAAGCTTATTGATGAACCACAGCACCACTTATCAAAAAAAACGCGACCGAATCGAGGCGTATTTTGATCGTACTGCGTCTGACCAGTGGGCCAGGCTAACCTCGGACGCACCTGTGTCCGGCATCCGCAAGACTGTTCGAGCAGGGCGCGATCGGATGCGTGAGACGCTGCTCTCCTGGTTGCCTGAGGATTTGCACGGACGGCGCATTCTTGATGCTGGCTGCGGCACAGGTGCAATGGCAGTGGCACTGGCTGAGCGAGGCGCACTGGTTGTTGCAGTGGATATTTCGCCAACGCTGGTGCAGATCGCACGCGAGCGATTGCCGCGTCATCTCCCGAGCGACAGGCTGGAATTCGTAGCTGGCGACATGCTGTCGCCCACATTTGGACAATTCGATCATGTGATTGCGATGGACTCAATGATTCATTACGAGCGACAGGACTTGGTGCAGGGATTGGCTGGGCTTGCGCAACGTGCCACGCATTCGGTGTTGTTCACTTTTGCACCCAGCAATGCGCTGCTGGCGATGATGATTCGAATTGGACGTCTTTTTCCGCGTGCGGACCGAGCGCCATTCATTGAGCCTCTCGCAGAGGCGACGCTGCGCAGCGATTTTGACCGAAACGATGTACTTGTGGGCTGGTGCGCCGCGCGCACTGAAAAAATTTCCAGTGGGTTTTATACGTCGCAAGGGATGGAGCTCGCACGAGCATGAGCATCATCACGCTCAACACGATTGTCGTTCTGATCTGGACAGGATTTGTCGTGTTGAACCTGTGGCTATGGCTAAGCAGTCCCCGGGACTGCATCACGGAGTCGCAACGATCCACGGATGATTCACACCATGAGGAGGGGATATGCAAAACACAGCGACCGTCATCAACTCGGCTGTAGGTGCAGCCCAAAAAGTGGTGAACGGCACAGCGTTTTCACCGCGCTTTTACACGACGGACTTTGATGCGATGAACAGAATTTGTATTGAGCCAGTGCGGCCCGCATGGGATGCGATGATGGCAGCGTACGAAAGCGATAATAATCGCAACTATTTTCAGCGGGACGCAAGATTCGCTGATGAGCTACGCGAGTGTGATGCGAAGATGTCGCCAGAGCTGAAACAGGAAATGCTGGACTTCCTGATCACGACACTGACCTCGGAATTATCAGGCTGCATCCTGTACAACGAGATCAAGCGCAATGTCAGCAATCCGGATGTCAAGCGGCTGATGGGCTACATGGCGCGCGATGGGGCGCGACATGCAAGTTTCATCAATGCGTCACTGAAAGATTACGGGCTTGGTATCAACATAGGTGAGATCAAGCGCAAGAAACGTTATACCTATTTCAAGCCGAAGTATATTTTTTACGCGACTTATCTATCTGAGAAGATCGGATACGCTCGCTATATCAAAATATTCCGTCAGCTTGAAGCTGCACCGGAAAAACGGTTTCATCCAATCTTTCGCTGGTTTCGGCAATGGTGCGACGACGAATTTCGCCACGGAGAGTCAATTGCATTGATCCTGCGCGCTAATCCTATTTTGCTTAAGGGTCATAACTTGTTGTTGATACGCTTCTTCCTGCTTGCGGTATACGGGACGATGTATGTACGGGACCATATGCGGCCGGCGTTGAAACAGGCCATGGGTCTGCATCCGACCGAATACGATTTTGAAGTTTTCCGCATCACTAATCAGATCATCAGACAGTGTTTGCCGATCTTGCCAGATCTCGATAATCCTGCATTCAAAAGTAATCTGGAGCGACTCTCTTATTGCGCGCAGCGTGCGAATCGTGCAACGGCGTCTGGCGGGCTATTCGGTAAGTTGAGCAAGGTGTTCTGGAGCTTGGCGGGTGCGGCGGTATTTGCGCGCTTATATTGCATACCCATGCGATCGAATTCATTACCCGAAGTGGCTCTCTTGCAGCCTGCATGGTAAGGACTTTAAAAAGGGTAAAGCGCGGATCGGCGAGGAGAGCGGTGTCTCAATGTCACGTACATATCAGAGCCATGGCCGACGACTGAAAAACACTGACGTGGTGTTTTGGTTGGTTTTCGGATTGAGTTTCGCCTTTGTCTTTCCGATTGCGCTGTTTGGCTCGCTGACGCATTTGCCTTGGCGAAAATGGTTGCCTGGTGCGGAGAACTGCAAGTCGCTGATCGGTAGCGTCCAGGCCGCTGTTTATTCGTTCATGTCTTATTTGTAAAGAGACCTTGAAACTTTTTTGCGCCGCTTTGCTGCAGCTGTTTGAGGTCTCGGATTGGGTGTCCGAATTTCCTCAGATTTGTCGCCCCGGCGTCGATAGCCGTTCAAACAAATCAATCACCCATTCGCAGCGCTCGTCGAAACTCTTTGGCGTGATGCCATTGATCTTGCGCTCGCCGGCCAGAGCGCAGGCATCGATCAGAAACTGAATCGCCGGCAGTGGCGCGTCGGTATCACAGCGGGTCGGCAATTGCGCGCGTGCTTTGGCAATGCACAGCAAGGTGAGCTTGCGTGTACTGCCGACAACGGCTCGGCTGCTGACCGAATTCATTTCGCGATCGGCGATAACGCGACCGATCTCCGCATAAATATTGGCAGCGGCAAGAATGGCGCCACGGCAGTCGCGAGGTAAGGCAGCGATGCCGCTGGCCCCCCGCTGATAGAGACGATCCGCTTCGAGCAGTAATCGGCCGATCACTTCGCCGAGTGCCGGCGTGAATTGCGGATCGGCCAGCCAGTCATGCGGATCAATACCTGCCTGGCGCATCCATGAACGCGGCAAATAGAGACGTCCGTTACGGGCATCTTCGCCGACATCGCGTGCGATATTGGTCAGCTGCATGGCATTGCCGAGTTCGCAGGCGCGGGCGAGTGCGTGCGGGTTGGTGATACCCATGATCATCGCCATCATCGCGCCGACGCTGCCGGCCACGCGGGCGCAGTAGTGATGCAAGTCTTCGAGGGTGTCGTAGTGTCGTCCCGCTGCATCCCAGGCAAAGCCTTCGAGCAGGGCTTCAGGAAGTTCGCGCGGCAGACCATAACGGTGGGCGACCATGGCCATCGCGCGATCTTCGATGATCGCTTCAGGCTCGCCGTTATAAATCGCCTCCAGGCGTTTTTGCAGCTTTTGCATGGCCAGCATATCGTCGCTGTGTTCATCGATCGCATCATCGGCCACACGGCAGAACGCATACAGCGCAATGGCGGGCATGCGTACGCGTTGTGGCAGCAGACTGCTGGCGGCGAAAAATGACTTCGAGCCGCCGCGCATCAGTTCTTCGCAGGCGGCCAGATCAATGCCCGGCATCGGCGCGGCTTGGTCAGGCATCGGGTACCACCTCGGACATGGCTTTGGCCGACATCAGCACACCCGGTACACCGGCACCCGGGTGGGTGCCTGCACCCACCATGTAAAGATTTTTGACGTCTTCGCTGCGGTTATGCGGCCGGAACCAGGCACTCTGCAACAGGATGGGCTCGAGGCCAAAGGCAGCGCCTTTGTACGACCAGAGATTGTCTTTGAAATCTTGCGGGGTCATGAGCTTGCTGGTGACGATGTGCTTGCCCAGATCAGGCATGACCGTGCGTTCCAGATGCGCCTGAATTTTCATCCGGAAGCGCTCGCCGTCGTTAGCCCAGTCGGTACCGCTGCCCAGATGTGGCACGGGTGCGAGTACATAAAACCCATCATGACCGGCCGGTGCGACCGAAGGATCGCTCGCGCTGGGGCGATGTAGATACAGGCTGAAGTCGTCGGCCAGATGCAGGTGCTTGAAAATATCATCAAGCAGTTCGCGATAACGCGGCCCGAGCATGATCATGTGATGCGGCACATCGTCATAGATGCGGTTGGTGCCGAAATACCAGACGAACAGACTCATCGAGTATTTGCTGCGTTCGATTTTGCGATCAGTCCAGTGGCGGCGGTCTTTCGCATCAATCAGGTAACGATAGGTCCATGCGGCGTCGCCGTTGGAGACCACAATGTCGGCATCAAGAACTTCGCCACTCTCCAGCGTGACGCCAGTCGCTTTGCCGTTGTTGACATTGATGCGCGTGACCGGCGCATTAAAGCGCAGATTCACGCCGCGCTCTTCGAGTAAATTCACCAGTCCGCGTACCAGCGCGCCAGTGCCGCCCATCGCCCAGTGCACGCCCCAGCGCCGCTCAAGCGTGTTGATCAGGCTGTAGACGCGGGTCACGGAGAAAGGATTGCCGCCGATGAGCAGCGGATGAAAGCTGAATACCTGACGCAGTTTCGGATCGCTGATGTGTCGGGCGACGAGCGTGTACAGGCTTTCCCAGGCTTTCATGCGCATCATGCTGGGCAATGCGGCTAGCAGATCACCGACGCTGTTGAAGGGCATGCCGCCCAAATCTTCGAATCCGAGTTTGCAAGCCTGATCTGCCGCTTCGACAAACCGGTCGTAGCCAGGCAAGTCTTCCGGACAGAAGCGCGCGACTTCGCGGCGCATCGTGGCTTCATCGCCGCTGTAATCAAACCAGCTGCCATCATCGAAGCGTATCCGATAGAAGGGCTCCATCGCTTTGAGTGTGATGTGATCCGAGAATTTTTTGCCGCACAGTGCCCACAGTTCTTCCAGCAATTGCGGTGCGGTGATGATGGTGGGGCCGGCATCGAACGTGAAGCCATCCTGACGATGGACGTAGGCGCGGCCTCCGGGCGCATCGAGCTTTTCCAGGATTTGTACCTGATAACCCTTGCAGGACAGACGTATGGCTGCTGCCAGTCCGCCGAAGCCGCTGCCGATGACGATGGCTTTCGGCGTGTTCATGGAGTGTCCTATCGCATCAGACGCGCGAACACGTCAATATTTTTGGAGCCAAACGATTCAAGCGCAATCGTCGAGCCTGTGGCGGGGTCACGCAGGCTGAGTCGGCCTGCGTCATGGGCAATCAGCTCGAACGGCTGATCCGCGCCGAAACCTTGCAGACGACGGTCGCGCACTAGTGCGCGCAGGGTACCGCGTACAAATCCTTGCTCACCCTGAAAATTGTGAACGTCGGCACCGGTAGTCGCGTCGATGACCTGGATGGATCCGTCGGGCTGATCCACGAAGCGTAGTGTTCGGATTTGTTCCGCGCGCACGGTGATGTTGTCAGGCTGTGCAGGCCCGGTCCAGCGAACCCAGGCGACGAGGGCCAGACAGGCGACGAGAAAAAGTACAAAGCCGAGTCCGGTGGACAGCGCCCGGCGCTCATGGCCGATTTTCCAGTCCGCCGACTCGGTGGTTTTCATCGGGCGAAGACGCCGTCAGGCATGCGAACCGGAATACGTGCCTCATGAAGATCAGGCGTGGCCGCAACTTCAGCCATGCGTTTTTCCCAGGCTTCATAGAGCAGCGTGCCGACTTCTTTGGCGTTGGCGATACAGCGCAGTGCCGGTTGCGGCTGGCCGATGTGCCAGGCGCGTGCATGCGGCCACAGATGCAGATACGCGATGCGGTCATCCCCCTTGAGTTCAAGGGCGATTTCACCAAAGCCCTTACCCTGATCGCGTATTTGCGCCGTCTTGATCCACCGATGCGGCAGATTGAAGGTGAGCGTGAGCACAATCCCGATGCGCATGACCACACGCCGATTGGTGATGGTGTACATCGTTGTGCTGGCCGACAGCCAGGCGGTCAGTGCGAGCAACGAGAGGGATATCGACGCCAGAATCGCGCCGATGCTGAGCTCGCTCAAATTCGCGAGCAGGCCGAGCGATGCATCCCAGATCATCACGGCGTGTAGCGCGATCATCAGGGAAAAATAAATCGCCAGTCGTTTGACATGAAAGGCATCGACGGCCAGCATTTTCCAGTCGGGACTGCCTTGCCAGAGAATACGCTCGCCAGCGGGCAGGGCCTCGGGCAGGCCCGGCGCCGCTTCGAACTCGTGCTCGTGATGCGGCTTCACACCAGAGGTTCCTGACGTTCCGGTGTCGCATACAGCGTACCGGCGCCATAGTAGGCAGAAATTTTTTCTTCTTCCAGCATGGTGATCTGATCCGAATTGCGCAGACCCGGCACATCAGCGAACTGATGCGCGAGAATCGCATGCACTTTCACATGCTCGTTCGTGATACGCGCAAAAGGTACCGGCAACATTACGGTGCGGCCCGAATCATTGAGTTTGACTTCAATGTAGCGGAACATCATTTCCGAGCGATCCATCCACAGTTCATTGACTGTGCCGGCGACTTCATCATCGTCTCCCAGCACGGGCAGGCCGCGCGGATCATTGTCCTGAGTAGCGACGCCGTATTCGGGCTGGGTGCGCAGCGGCACAATCTTCGCTTCGCCTTCGGGCGTGTGATCGGGCACGTCAGCACGATTGGCCCAGGAACCCGGACCGACGCCGGCCAGCAGCGGATTACCGGTTGGCTCGATCGGCGCGCCAATGTAGCGATGGCGTGGCTCGGCCTGCAGAAATTCCGGTGCCTGTAGCGGATAGGGCATCACGACCTCTTTGCCATCGGCCATCAGATAAGTTTTGGGTGTGGGTATCGGCGGCCAGCCTTCCATCTGTACCGGCGGGGTGCGACCGGAATCCAGCGGATAGCCGTCGCGGTGATTTTCCTGAAGCAGGTAATACACCAGTCCGAAAAAGAAAATCCAGAACAGATACAGCACGAGCTGTGCCACATCGACGTATTGGGTAATGGCCATTGTTTCCATGATGCGTCTCCTTACTGACGTTGGGCCCAGAGCCAAACTGCTAGCCCGGGGGACTGCCTGTCGCCTTTATCAAACTGCTGCAAAGAGAAACCAAGTCGCTTTGCCAGCGCGTGCTGCTCAGATAGAGGTGCCTGCTAATTGCTGATGCGGTAAAACGTAATTCGTGGTGCGTAATGCGGTAAACCACCCGCTGGGTGATGCCTGCCGCCTAGCCGGGTAATTCGGCCAGTCCGAACTTCTGCTTCGATCGCGTTGGCAGCGCATTGCGTCTCACCAGCGGACCAATGGCAACCAGCACACCAAACAGCAAATACATTTCGATGTGATACACAAAGCTGTAACCCGTGACCGGGGAAACCAGACTCTCGCCCAGCCATCCCGCCTGTGCCAGCGCACCAATGACATCCTTCATCATCCCGCCGGCGGCAATCGATGCGCCTGCTGCGGTGGCCTGCACCGCGCCCCAGGCGCCCAGTGCCAGTCCCGCGTCTTCACCCTGCGCCAGACCCATCGCCATGGTCAGCGTGCCGACCGAGAACAATCCACCACCCACGCCGATCAGGAACGCACCGGCACGAAACATGTTGGGTGCATCGAGCGGTGCCGAAAAAATCACCAATGCAAAAGCGGGCAATCCTGCCAGCGCACCCAGCGCGGCCAGTCGGACCGCATCGACGCCGCGTGTCAGCAATGCGGCTGACATGCCGAAAGCCAGCAACGCGCCAGCGGCGGTCAGTGCCGTCAGCATGCTGGTCGCACCCACACCCAGATGCAGCACTTGTCCGCCATACGGCTCGAGGATGATGTCCTGCATATTGAATGCGCAGGTACCGACACCCACCGTCCACAAAAACCGTTTCACACCCGGCCGCCCGGCAAATGCGCGCCATTGCGTACGGAAATCAACCTGCGCAACCGGCTGCCGTGCGCGCTCGCGGTTCAGGGCTTCCTGCTTCCACAGCGCATTCAGGTTCAGCCAGATCACGGCAACTGCCGAGCCTTGCACCACCTGAATCAGGCGCAGCGGACTGAAATCCGTCAGCAGCCATCCATAAATAGCGCCGCTGCCGACCAGACCTAGCAACAGCATCGTGTACATCAGCGCCACCACACGCGGCCGCGTCTCTGGCGTGGCCAGGTCAGTCGCCAGTGCCAGACCTGCGGTCTGGGTGACTTGCATCCCAGCGCCCACGAGCAGAAACGCCAGCGCAGCGCCAATCCGGCTGACCCACAGCATGCCCGGCTGAGGCTGGCTCAGAGCCAGCAGGCCAAAAGGCATGATGGCCAGACCACCGACCAGCAGCAGCGTGCCTATCCATAAATAGGGCAGGCGCCGCAATCCCAGCGCCGAGCGGTGCGTATCCGACCGAAACCCGATCAGCGCTCGCAGCGGCGCAAACACCAACGGCAGAGCCACCGAGATCGCAACCCACCAGGCAGGCACACCCAACTCGACGATCATCACCCGGTTCAGCGTACCGACCAGCAGCGCGGTCGCCAGGCCAATCGACAGCTGGAACATGGACAAGCGCAGCAGACGTGACAAAGGCAGATCCGGCGTTGCCACATCGGCAAAAGGCATCCATTGCGTCCCCAGGGAGGATGCTAGTTTTCGGGTGTATTGCCTTAGCAGCTTCATGCAGCTTCCATGTCGGGACGCATTGCCCGCATCATTCATGAAAGCACTCTAGAGGCGCGCGGCGAGACTGTCAACTAAAGTTTACTCGTAATTAGTAAATCCTAATTGACACAGCGGACAGCAGGGCCGATGCCGGGTGGTCATTGGCCGGCGCCTTGCCGTTTTCAGAACTGCAAAAGGCGCGCAGCAGGCCGCTATAATCACGCCTTTGTCAGCGCGCCCGCGCGACCCACCTGATTTCCCGCCCATGCACCCCCGACACAAAGCGCAAATCGCGGCACTTTTATCCGAAGTTGCCGCTCCCGTACTCGCCGGTAGCGAGCAAGTTCTTCCTGAAATTACGCTGGAGCGCCCGCGCGACCCGTCGCACGGTGATCTGGCCTGCAATCTCGCGATGCAGCTTGCGCGTGCGCTGAAAAAAAATCCGCGCGAGTTGGCGCAGCATTTTGCCGAAGGGCTGATGGCACACCCTGCGCGTCAGGGTCTGATCGAAGCGGTTGACGTGGCCGGACCCGGATTCATCAATCTGCGGGTGGCAATGTCGGTGAAGCAGGATGTGATTCGCCGTGTCTTCATCGATGCGCAATGCTTCGGTCGCACCAACGATGGCAAGGATCACAAGGTGCTGGTCGAATTTGTCTCTGCCAATCCGACCGGTCCGCTGCATGTCGGCCACGGACGCCAGGGTGCGCTGGGCGATGCGATTTGCGCACTGCTCGAAGCGCAGGGTTTTGCCGTACTGCGCGAGTTCTATTACAACGACGCCGGTGTGCAGATCGCCACCCTCGCAGCTTCGGTGCAGGCGCGCGCAAGAGGCAGCAAGCCCGGTGACCCCGGTTGGCCGGAGTCCGCCTACAACGGCGATTACATCGCCGACATTGCTGCGGACTTCCTCGCCAGGAAAACCGTATCGGCAGCCAATGGCGAGCCGGTGACCGCCAGCGGCGATATCGAAGACCTCGAATCGATACGCCGCTTCGCCGTGACTTATCTGCGGCATGAACAGGATCTGGATCTGCAGGCTTTCGGTGTGCGCTTCGATAACTACTATCTCGAGTCGTCGCTCTACAGCGATGGCAAGGTCGAGGCAGCCGTCGATGCGCTCAAAAAAGCAGGCAAGACCTTCGAGGCCGATGGTGCGCTCTGGCTGCGCAGCACCGACTATGGTGATGACAAAGATCGGGTGATGAAAAAATCCGATGGGACTTACACGTACTTTGTGCCGGATGTCGCCTATCACATCACCAAATGGCAGCGCGGCTACACCAAAGTGATCAACGTGCAGGGCAGCGATCATCACGGCACGATTGCCCGCGTACGGGCCGGCTTGCAGGCAGCGGGTCAGGGCATACCCGAGGCTTATCCCGATTACGTGCTGCACAAAATGGTCACCGTCATGAGAAATGGTGAGGAAGTGAAAATCTCAAAGCGCGCTGGTTCCTATGTGACCTTGCGTGACTTGATTGAATGGTCAGCCGGTGATGCGCCAGCGGTCGAGGGCAAGCATGACCTCACGCGCGGCCGCGATGCGGTGCGGTTTTTTCTCATTTCGCGCAAGGCTGATACCGAATTTGTTTTCGATGTCGATCTCGCGCTCGCGCAGTCGGATGAAAACCCGGTCTATTACGTTCAGTATGCTCACGCGCGGATTTGCTCGGTGCTCTCGCAATGGGGTGGTGACGAAGCGTCATTGAAGCAGGCGGATCTGTCGCCCCTGCTGGCGCCGCGGGAACTGGCGCTGATGGCCTGCATTGCCGATTATCCGGACGTGCTGAAAAAAGCGGCGGAGGAACTGGGGCCGCATCAGGTTGCGTTTTATCTGCGCGATCTCGCCGGCGAACTGCACAGCTACTACAATGCAGAACGAGTATTGGTGGACGATGTCACGCTCCGGCAGGCGCGGCTTGCGCTCCTGCTCGCCACACGTCAGGTGTTGGCTAACGGACTGGAACTGATCGGTGTGTCCGCACCGGCCCGGATGTAAATCGTTTGTGAATCGGATGTGAATCGGGATCTGAGCAGGATGAGCATGAAGCAGGCAACATTTTATTTATCAGGCAAACGCATTGTTCTGCGTCGCGAGCAGGGCGGCACGCTGGCCGGCGTTATCGTCGGGTTGATCCTGGGCTTGCTGATTGCGGCGGGGGTGGCCATCACGATCACCAAGACGCCACTGCCTTTTGTTGACAAGCTCAGCAAGCAGTCGCAGCCCGCCGGTGAGCTGGGCGATCCGAACAAGACCCTGCCCGGCGGCGCGCGTGAGCGTCGCGAGCAACTGGTTGACAATGATCCTGCCGTCCAGCAGGCAGCGCCTGCAACGGTGACGCCACAAGTAACGCCTCAGGTGATCCCGCCGGCAGCACCCGATCGCGCCCGCGACAAAGAAAAGACCACGCCCCCAGTCTCGCCGGCGGCCGATCCGGCACCCGATGAGCGCTTTACCTACTATTTGCAGGCGGGTGCATTCCGCGAACCGAATGATGCCGAAGCCACCAAGGCCAAGCTCGCTTTGCTGGGTGTGGCAGCCAGTATTGCCGAACGCCAGTCGGAGCTGGGCGTACTGTATCGGGTGCGCGTCGGTCCGTTTGCCGACGTTGAAACCATGAATCGTACCCGCGTCAGGTTGTCCGACAACGGCGTTGATGTGGCCGTTGTACGGGTACCCAAATAAGGGTCTCTATCAAAATGCTGCTGCCAGCGTTGAGGTCGCCTTGCCGTACGACCGTACTGTCTGCGGCGCCCCTCCTTGCAGGGCGCGTACTGGCTTGCAAGCCAGTACCGTTACGCGGGCGGGCAGTATGCTGCACGAAACCCCCGCTGCACCCTTGTCAGCGACCGTGCCGCTCATTTTGATAGAGACTCTGAATACTATTTATCGTAATTTCTAAACAGGACATCTCATGCGACTGATACAAAAAATTCTTGCTCTGGCCAGTTTTAGTTTGATCGCGTTGTGCGCGGGCGCATCACCGTCGAATCCGGTCGAGGGCGTGGAATTCCAGCGTCTGCCACAGGCCCAACCGACCGAAGCTGGCAAGAAGGTCGAGGTACTCGAATTTTTCTGGTACGGCTGTCCGCATTGTTTCGCTTTCGAGCCGGCGCTGTCGGACTGGGTAAAAAAACGCGGCGATCAGATCGTTTTCAAGCGCATCCCGGTCGGCTTTCGCGAATCCTTCGTGCCTCAGCAAAAACTGTACTTTGCGCTGGAGGCGCTCAATCGCTTCGATGTGCACAAAGCCTACTTTGAGGCGCTGCACATCGGCCGTCAGCGTCTGGATAAAGAAGAACTGATCGTCGATTTTGTCGAGAAGCAGGGCATTGATCGCAAAAAATTCCTGGATGTCTACACTTCCTTCAGCGTGCAATCCAAGGTCAGCCGCGTGCGTCAGATGCAGGATGCCTACCGCATCGATGGCGTGCCAACCATCGTCATTGATGGCCAGTACGTGACCTCGCCCTCCATCGTGGGCGCGACCATGCGCGGTCAGTCCGAGGCTGCGATGAACATGGCGACCCTGCAGGTGATGGACGCACTGATCATCCGCAAAAAATGAAGGGTGGCCTTCGGTGAAGCGTGTCTTCATCACCGGCGCCTCCAGCGGACTGGGGTTCGCGCTGGCGCGCGAGTTTGCAGCGCAGGGTGCCCAGCTCGGCTTGCTGGCCCGGCGTGAAAGCGCGCTGGCTGCGCTGGTCGCAGCGCTGCCGAACGCAGCAGCGCACCGGATTTATGCGGCCGATGTGAATGATCATGCGGCCCTTGCGGCGGCGGCGCATGATTTTCTGGCGCACGCCGGTGGCATTGATGTCGTCATCGCCAACGCCGGCATCTCTTACGGTACGCTGACCGAGCGACCTGCCGACCTTGCGGTATTCGAAAAAATCATCCAGACCAACCTGATCGCGACGGTGGCGACTTTTTCGCCTTTCATCCCGGCCATGAAATCGCAAACGGCGTCCGGCCAGCGTGGCATGCGGCTGGTCGGTATTGCCAGCGTTGCCGGCATCCGTGGTCTGCCCGGTGCCGAGGCCTACAGCGCGTCCAAAGCCGCCGTCATCAGTTACTGCGAATCTTTGCGCGTTGCGTTGCGCCGCCATGCGATTGAGGTGGTGACCATTGCCCCGGGCTACATTGATACGCCCATGACACAAATCAACACCTATCCGATGCCCTTCCTGATGCCGGCCGCCGACTTTGCGCGACAAGCGGTGCGGGCGATTGATGCCGGTCGCAGCTACGTCGTCATACCCTGGCCGATGCGTGGTGTGTCGTGGTTGCTGCGATGTCTGCCGAACTGGCTGTACGACCGTGTGATGGCGCGCGCGCCCTACAAAGCGGCTTATCAGGATGACCCGACCTCCGGCAAAGCAGAGTGAGCCAGCCATGAGCGGGTTCGCGGGCGTGCAGCAAGGCGCGGTTCAACATGTGGACCAAAGCGTGAATCAAAGCGTGACCCAAAGCGCACTCACCGATGCGATGGGTCAGCAGCATACGGCGGTCGATCCTACGCATTCTCCGCGCATCGTTTCACTGGTGCCTTCAGTCACCGAGCTGGTTTGCGAACTCGGATTGGCCGACTTTCTGGTCGGCCGCACCGGCTTTTGCAT
>JBILCO010000227.1:0-3990 GCA_044353075.1 Burkholderiaceae bacterium | reverse complement strand
GGAGGACGTTTCTGCAGCAAAGAAGGTCAAGCGTCTCGCCGTAGTTCAATGGATAGAACGAGTGCCTCCTAAGCGCTAGATACAGGTTCGATTCCTGTCGGCGGGACCACCTCGGCGACATGTTTTTTGGTCACCGACACCATTTTTCAAGCAGCACAGCGTCCGCACTGCGTGCACGAACGGGGGTTAGTCGCAAGCTCGTCTCCATCGCACTGACGACATCACCCCGCGCCTGCTTGCCGGCATAACGAATCACTTGCTCCGATCCCATTTTTTTCGTCGTGCAATCGATGGTTGTCAGGAATTTTTCCGAAGAAACTTCGGTACCTTCCAGCGTGGTGATGGGCTTGACATAGTCGGTCAGCGTCCACAACGTCAGGCGACCTTGATCACGACGAACCGGCGTAGCCTCATGGAATTCTTCAGCCTCGGCATGGCGCTGATAAGTGATCCACTCGGCGCGCGCAGACAAACAAGCGAATGCCAACATCAGAGTCAGGAAGAAAAATTTCATGGGTCAGACTCAGTTAAGTTTGCGCGGCGCGCCAAAGCTGCCTTCTTTCGGATACAGGAACGTGGTCTTGCTCGGCCCCATACCCACGATCTGAACAATCGCGCCCTCCTCGCCTCCGCCGTCATAATGCACGCCACCCGCCGGATGGAACATGTAGCTGCCCGCCTTCAGCGGGACCGCCACGGCGGGATCCCAGCTGTCGTCCTTACCCGCATGCCAGGTACCCTGAATCACGGTGACGTGGCGATCTTCGTCATGAAAATGGGGGGAGCTCATCACACCCGGTGGAAAGTGCGCGCGAATGACGTATTGACCCGGCTTATTGAGGTCGCCATAGATCACGGCGATTTTTACGCCGCGGCCCGCGTCTTTCCAAACAATGCGCTCGGGCGGCACTTCGAGAAAATCTTTGTCACCGGGGGCAGAAAAGCTGGGCGACATCACCAGCACCGACACCAGACTCAGGGTACAGCCTACGAATTTCACTTGATTGCGCAACTTGTATCGCATACCGATTCCTTCGCTTGAATAAATTGACACAGGGAAAATAACATATCCCCCCGTGTCCGCCTGTAAATGGCGGCCATGCACTCCCCGGCGGGCCCGGCAATTTCAGTGGCCCGCGCGAACAGGGGCATAATGCCGACTGGCATTTGCTCTGCCGCCATACCGCACGGTAAAACCACGACAAAGGATAGCTATGAAGCTGGTACGTTACGGCCGCCCAGGCCAGGAAAAACCCGGATTAATCGATCAGGATGGCAAGTTGCGCGACCTCTCCGGTGTCATTGATGACATCGGTCCATCCCAGCTGTCGGAAAAGACGCTGGCGAAGCTCGCCAAGATCAAACCAGCCAAACTTCCCGCCGTCCGCGGCAAGCCACGCTTCGGCACACCCGTCTCGGGAGTTGGCAAATTCATCGGCATCGGGCTGAACTATTCGGATCATGCGGCCGAGTCTGGCATGCCGATTCCGGCCGAACCGATCGTGTTCATGAAGGCGATTACTTCCCTCTCCGGACCGGATGACGATGTGATGCTGCCCAAAGATTTCAGCAAAGCCGACTGGGAAGTCGAGCTGGGGATCGTGATCGGCACCAAGGCGCAGTACGTGAGTGCGAACTCTGCTCTTGATTACGTGGCGGGCTATTGCCTGATCAATGATGTATCCGAGCGTGCGTTTCAGCTCGAGCGCGGTCCGCAGTGGGACAAGGGCAAGGGCTGCGACACGTTCGGTCCGGTCGGTCCCTGGCTGGTGACCAAGGATGAGATCCCCAATCCGCAGCGCCTCGGTATGTGGCTGGATATTAATGGCGAACGCCGTCAGACTGGCAACACACGCACGATGATTTTCTCAGTCGCGAAAATCGTCAGTTATCTGAGCCGCTTCATGACGCTGATGCCGGGCGATATCATCGCAACCGGCACGCCACCGGGTGTGGGCATGGGTATGAAGCCTCAGCAGTTCCTCGCGCCTGGCGATGAAATGCATCTGAGTATTGAAGGGCTGGGGGAGCAGCGGCAAAAAGTGGTTCGCTACAAAAAATCGCAATAAGGAAACCGCCAGACGCGGTGCTTACTCCGCGTCTGGTTGTCGCGCCGGCGATGCCGCAACAAATGTCTCCAGCTCAAGACAAGCGGCATTGATGCGCATAATCGTCGGCATACCCGACAAATCACATTGCATGCGCTGCGCATTCGCCACTTGCGGCACCAGAAAACAATCGGCATACCCCGGACTGTCACCGAAACAATAGCGACCCACTCTGGCATCGCTCGACAGTATTTTCTCCAAACTGGCTAGCCCCTGCTCAACCCAGTGTTTGTACCAGCGGTCCTTGTCGGTTTCGGACAGCTTCATCTCATTGACCAGATAGCGCAGCACGCGCAGGTTATTGAGCGGGTGAATATCGCAGGCAATCGCCAGCGCGAGACTGCGCAGCCACGCACGATCCAGAGGATCTTTCGGCAACAATGCCGGGGCCGGATAAACTTCTTCCAGATATTCGATGATGGCCAGCGACTGCGTGAGGGTCGCTGTCTGTTCATCGAGCTGCAGTGATGGCACCAGCGCGTCCGGACTCAGCTGCCGGTAAGCAGAGGTCAATTGTTCACCGCCGTCTTTGAGCAGGTGGACCGGCACGACAGAATACGGCAAGCCCTTCAGATTGAGGGCGATACGCACCCGATAGGATGCGGAGCTGCGAAAGTAGCTGTAGAGTTTCATGGTGGGTCAGGCGCTGTGATTTGTCGGGATTATGCCACTCCCAAAGGGGCGAATTTCAGTGCCACTAGCTTGTCTAATTTTTTGTCCAAGCAGATGCAGAAAAATGGGAGAAGACCATGATCGCAAGATTGCTACTCAGATTGCGCGCAGCGGGAAGTCATTTGCGGATAACTTGGTATGCATGGCAGCATCCGAAACTCCCGCTGGCGGGACGACTGATGCTGATAGGGATGGTAATTTATGTAATCAGCCCGATTGATTTCATTCCGGATGCCCTGCCCGTTCTAGGCTGGCTGGACGATCTGGCACTGATGACCCTGATCCTCCCCCTGCTGTTGAGGCTGCTACCTACAGAGGTCATCACTGAGGCACGCCGGCAATCGGAGAATCGCTGATGAACTAACCGTGGAACTGAAAGGTCCTGATCTCCACCCATCTCCGTTAGCGATCCTTCTTTCGGAGATTGTCATGTTCCCCTCATCCTCTGCCTCGCATTCCTTAGGCTCATTCGTCGACAAATCAGACACGCCACTAGCACCTTATCTCACCCTGGGCCAGCGGGCGGCCTTACGCAGCGGCTCCGAAGACGATATCGCCTACGCTGATGAAGAAGCGCTGCAAATGGCGATTGCCGCAAGTTTGTCCCTGGAGAGCGGCTCATCACTGCAGGCCGAACGGAAATCACAGCAAGCACTGAATGGCCAGCTCAGGCAGTGGTTCGATACCAACGGGTTTGATGTCAAACCGAATTCAGGCAACAGCAATAATTGCCTGATCATCTCCATGCTCCAGCATGTGACAGGCGACTACCACAGTGACCACGCGGCACAGGCCAGTCATTACAAGCAAAAGCTGGCGGAACAGAGCGGTAATGAGATCAGCACCAGCCAGGCGCTGTATTCAGATACAGCACTCACCCGCTGGATGATAGGACAAATCAATCGGGATTATTTCGGTGAACAGAAGCAGCGCCATGTTTGTTTCTGGATGGTGACCACGGATCTTGATGGTAAACCAGCCGTACGTTCTGTCGGCGAAGGGCAGCGTGCAGGGGTGATTTTTGATAGTGCCGGCCATTATGAAGCGGTGGTGGCACGCGATATCAGGTCAGCACAGCGACTCAGCCACCCAGATAAGCTTCCCTGACCCGTTCATCAGACAACAGATGATCGGCCGTATCCTGCAAAACGATACGGCCGCTTTCCATCACATAACCGCGTTGAGCCACAGCCAGCGCCTGCCGCACATT
>JBILCO010000023.1:0-13587 GCA_044353075.1 Burkholderiaceae bacterium | reverse complement strand
ACTGGATGCGCGGCCGGCGGTTGAACAGTTTTTCATGAAAGACGGTCAGCCCAGGGTGGATGCGGTCGTCTCGCTGACCGGGTTCTCGCTGATTGGCGGCCCTGCGTATAACGATTCCAAGGCCGCCGAAGATTTGCTCTCGACGCTCGATGTGCCGTATGTCGCTGTGACGCCCGTGGAATTTCAGACACTGGAGCTGTGGGGCGAATCGGATCGCGGCCTGCTGCCGGTCGAAGCCACCATGATGGTCGCACTGCCCGAGCTGGATGGTGCCAGTGGTTCACTGGTCTACGGTGGTCGCAGCGAAGCGGGCGGCAAATCCTGCACCGGCTGCAGCAAAGGCTGTACTTTCCCGCAGGCCGAGAATGCACAAGATATGCAGGTCTGCAGCGAACGCGCTGACATGCTTGCTGCGCGAGTTGAAAAACTCATCAGCTTGCGCCGGTCGCGGCGCGCAGAACGCAAAGTCGCGGTGGTTTTGTTTAACTTCCCGCCGAATGCCGGCAGCACCGGCACCGCCGCCTTCCTCGCGGTGTTCGAATCGCTCTACAACACGATGGCTGCAATGCAGCGCGCCGGCTACACCATCGATTTGCCCGACAGCGTTGATACGCTGCGCAACAGCATCCTCAAAGGCAACGCCGAGCATCATGGATCGCACGCCAATGTGCATGCAAAAATCAGCGCCGATGATCACGTGCGTCGTGAAAAACATCTGCGCGAAATCGAAGCTCAGTGGGGCCCGGCACCCGGTCGCCATCAAAGTGATGGCAGTAATATTTTTTTCCTCGGCGCGCAGTTCGGTAATGTGCTCGTGGGCATACAGCCAGCGATGGGCGTCGAAGGTGATCCGATGCGCCTGCTGTTCGAAAAAGGTTTCGCACCCACGCACGCGTTTTCTGCGTTCTATCGTTATCTGCGCGAAGATTTTGCTGCACACGCCATTCTGCACTTCGGCACCCATGGCGCCCTCGAATTCATGCCCGGCAAACAGACCGGTATGTCCGGTGCCTGCTGGCCTGATCGCCTGATTAACGATATGCCGAATGTGTATCTGTATGCGGCCAATAATCCTTCCGAGGGCACGATCGCCAAACGCCGCGCCAACGCGACACTGGTGTCTTATCTGACGCCGCCTGTCGCCGAAGCCGGTTTGTACAAAGGACTCAATGACCTCAAGGCCTCGCTCACGCGCTGGCGCGGTCTGGGTCCGGAAGAAACGCAAGAGCTGACCGATCTCGCTGCGCTGGTGCAGACCCAGGCCGTCGAGCTGGAGCTGGCAGCTGCCGAGCCATTGTGGAATGCCGAGAGTGGAGAGCAGATCGCCGCCTTGAGCGACGCTGTGCTCGAACTGGAATACACGCTGATACCGCACGGTCTGCATGTCGTTGGCAAAGCACCGACGCTCGAAGAGCGTGCCGATATGCTGATGGCGATTGCCGAATCCGCGCACGAAGCCGAACCGACGCCCGCACTGCGCACCGCCATCGAAGCGATGCTCACCGGTGCCGCGCAACCGGTGCCGCTGTCCGAAGCGCATCAGCAGCTGCTCGACAAACTCGCTTTGTCCAGCGACCTGATGGGCGAGATCCATGAGATTGATGGCTTGCTCGGCGCACTCGACGGTCGTTATGTCCGTCCCGCACCCGGCGGTGATTTGCTGCGCACGCCCGAGATTCTGCCGGCTGGCCGCAATCTGCACGGTTTCGATCCCTTCCGTTTGCCGAGCGCGTATGCGGTCAAGGATGGTGCGCGTCAGGCCGAGCGTTTGCTGGAGCGCCATTATGCCGATACCGGCAGCTTCCCCGAATCGATCGCGATGGTCTTGTGGGGCACCGACAATCTCAAGAGCGAAGGCGGCCCGATTGCCCAGGCGCTCGCACTGATGGGTGCCAAACCACGCTTTGACAATTACGGTCGTCTGGCCGGCGCTCAACTGATCCCGCTGGAGGTACTGGGACGCCCGCGGGTGGACGTGATGATCACCCTCTCCGGCATCTTCCGCGATCTGCTGCCCTTGCAAATTAAACTGCTGGCCGAAGCCGCCTTGCTGGCCGCGAGTGCTGATGAACCTGAAGCACAGAATTTCATTCGCAAGCATGCGCGTGCCTATCAGCTTGAACATGCCTGCGATATCGAGACCGCGTCCCTGCGAGTATTTGGCAATGCCGAAGGTGCGTATGGCGCCAACGTCAATCATCTGATCGATTGCAGCCGCTGGGAAGATGAAGACGAACTGGCCGAGACCTACACCTGTCGCAAAGGATTTGCGTACGGCGTCACCGGTCGTCCGGTCGCGCAGCCGCAATTATTGAAAAGTGTCTTGGCCGGTATCGAACTCGCTTACCAGAATCTGGATTCGGTCGAAGTCGGCGTCACCACGATCGACACGTATTTCGACACGCTGGGCGGCATCAGCCGCGCGGTCAAGCGCGCGAAAGGCCCGGATGCGGCGATGGCGCCGGTGTATATCGGCGACCAGACCCGCGGCGGCGGCACGGTGCGAACGCTCAGTGAGCAAGTGGCACTGGAGACGCGCACCCGCATGCTCAATCCGAAATGGTACGAAGGCATGCTTGCGCACGGCTATGAAGGCGTGCATCAGATTGAACTGCATCTGACCAACACCATGGGCTGGTCGGCCACCACCGGGCAGGTACAGCCCTGGGTGTATCAGCAGCTCACGCAGACATTTTTGCTGGACCCTGAGATGCGCGAACGACTCGCGCGCCTCAATCCATCGGCATCGGCCCGCGTTGCGAGTCGTCTGATGGAGGCGTATGAACGCCAGTACTGGACACCGGACCAGGACACGCTCGACGCGATGCGTCGTGCGGGCGAAGAACTTGAAGACCGGCTTGAAGGCATTAGCGAAGGAGTGAATCAATGAATGTAGCGACAGTTCCGGTTTCGGAAATCCGCCGCGGCCGCGCCGATGGCGAAGGCAGCGTCCAGGTACAACTCGATCCGAGCGTGAAGATCGGCAATGCCAAAGTCTTTGCTATTTACGGCAAAGGCGGCATCGGCAAGAGCACGACCTCATCGAACTTGTCGGTGGCGTTTTCAAAACTCGGTAAGCGTGTGCTGCAAATCGGTTGCGATCCGAAGCACGACTCAACTTTTACGCTGACCAAAAAGCTGGTGCCGACCGTCATCGATATTCTCGAGACCGTAGATTTTCACAGCGAAGAGCTGCGGGTCGAAGATTTTGTGTTCGAGGGCTACAACGGCGTGATGTGCGTTGAAGCCGGCGGCCCACCGGCTGGCACCGGCTGCGGCGGCTATGTCGTCGGACAGACCGTGAAACTGCTGAAGGAACATCATCTGCTCGATGAAACCGACGTGGTGATTTTCGATGTGCTGGGCGATGTGGTCTGCGGCGGGTTTGCCGCCCCACTGCAGCATGCGGATCGCGCACTGATCGTCACCGCCAATGACTTTGATTCTATCTTTGCGATGAACCGCATCGTTCAGGCCATTGCGGCGAAATCAAAGAATTACAACGTGCGTCTGGGTGGCGTGATTGCCAACCGTTCCGATGCCACCGATCAGATTGATAAATTCAATGATCGCGTCGGACTCAAGACAATGGCGCGCATTCCGGCGCTCGACGTGATTCGCCAGAGCCGTCTGAAGAAGGCAACGTTGTTCGAGATGGAGGAATCACCCGAGATTTTGGCAGTGCAGCAGGAATATCTGCGGCTAGCGGCTTCACTGTGGGCAGGCACCGACCCGCTGTTGTGTGAAGCCATGAAAGACCGGGATATTTTTGATTTACTTGGATTCGATTAAGTGCAGCATATTTTGATTTGCCAAAGTTCGATTAGGGGCAGCAGGTCGTAAAGGGGAAGACAATGGGAACGACCAGTTACGAAGAAAAACGCGAACAGCTCGAAGAGTATTTCGACCGGACTGCCGCTGAACAGTGGGCGAAACTCACCTCGGATGAGCCGGTGTCGGGGATTCGGAAAACCGTACGGGCAGGGCGCGAGCGCATGCGTCAGACGCTGCTTGAATGGTTACCGCTTGATTTGCACGGGCGCCGCATACTCGACGCGGGTTGCGGCACTGGCACGCTGGCTGTCGATTTGGCGAAACGCGGTGCGCACGTGGTGGCGATTGATCTCTCGCCCACGCTGGTGGATCTGGCGCGCAAACGCGTGCCGGATGATCTGGGCGAGGGTAAGGTCGAATTTGTTTCCGGTGACATGTTGTCGACCTCGTACGGCGATTTCGATCATGTCGTTGCGATGGACTCGATGATTCACTATGAAAAGCATGACATGGTGCAGGTGTTGTCCGGTCTCGCGCAGCGTACCCGTCATTCCCTGTTATTCACGTTTGCACCCAGTAATCCCATTCTGGCCACGATGATTCGTGTCGGACGGATATTTCCGCGCAGTGATCGTGCACCGTTCATTGAGCCGATTGCCGAATCATCACTGCGTGGCGCCATCGGTGAATGCGAAGCGCTTGCTAAATGGCAGATAGGTAATACAGAAAAAATTTCCAGCGGGTTCTATACCTCGCAAGCGATGGAGATTCAAAAACGATGAATAACACGGTGATCGACGTGTCTCTGGCCCTGTTCTGGCTCGCCTATCTGGGCCTGCATGTGTGGTTGGTACGCGCTGATCCCGTGGAAGAAATACCAATGATTCATGAAGCGAAGGGGTAAGTACGATGCAGGCCGCCATCAGCAATATCAATTCTGTCGAAGACGCCGCGAACAAGGCGGTGACGAATACCATTTTCTCGCCCCGTTTTTATACGACGGACTACGAGGCGATGAATCGCATCAGCGTCGAGCCGGTCCGGGCGGACTGGGATGCGATGATGGCGGAATACGAGGGTGACAATAATCACGATCATTTCCAGCGTGATGCAGCGTTTGCCGACGAAGCGCGTGAACTGGCCAGCAAAATGTCGCCGGAATTGCGACAGGAATTTCTGGATTTTCTGGTCAGCTCGCTGACCTCGGAATTTTCAGGCTGTGTGCTTTACAACGAGATCAAGCGCAATGTCAGTAATCCGGATATCAAGAAGCTGATGGAATACATGGCGCGCGACGAGTCACGTCATGCCGGCTTCATTAATTCATCGCTGAAGGATTATGGTCTCGGTATTGATCTGGGTAATTTGAAGCGTAGCAAGAGCTATACTTATTTCAAGCCAAAATATATTTTCTATGCGACCTACCTGTCCGAAAAGATCGGTTACGCGCGTTACATCAAGATTTTCCGTCAGCTGGAAAAGCATCCGGACAAACGTTTCCATCCGATCTTTCGCTGGTTTCAGCGCTGGTGCAATGATGAGTTCCGTCACGGTGAATCATTTGCGTTGATCATGCGTGCCAACCCCGGCCTGCTCAAGGGTGGTAACGTCTTGTGGATCCGCTTCTTCCTGCTTGCTGTTTACGCGACGATGTATGTGCGGGATCACACCCGGCCAGAGCTGAAACAGGCCATGGGACTGGAGCCCACCGAGTATGACTTTGATGTCTTCCGTATTACCAATGAAATCACGAAACAAGTGTTTCCGGTGCTGCTGGACATCGACCATCCTGCCTTTCATCCCAATCTGGATCGCCTCTACCGATGCGCGATGCGCGCGGATGCCGGCAAGGCGGCCGGCGGTATCGTGGGCAATCTGAAAAAAGCGTTTTGGAGCGTGGCCGGTGCGGCGGTTTTTGCGCGGATGTATTTCATTCCGGTGAAGTCCAATACCTTGCCGCAGTCAGCGCGGCTTGTACCCCGCTGGTAATGCCCGAGTGAATCATTGATGTCACAGTATTTGTTTCCGGCCCTGTTCACGCTGTTCATCTGGTGGTTCTCCACCGGCGTGATCATGTATCTGGGCCGCTTACCGCGCTGGACCTTCAAATGGACCTTCCTCAAGTTCACGCTCTTGCTGGGGTTTGCGCTGGTGGGCTTGTCGATTTCGGCATCGCACACCAGCGTTGCTTCGGCTTATTGTGCCTTCACGTGCGCCGTGCTGGTATGGAGCTGGCAGGAAATCGCGTTTCTGCTCGGTTATGTGACCGGTGCGCGGCGCAGCGAATGTCCGCCCGACAGTCGCGGCTGGCAGCGCGTCCGTCATGCCACCGAAGCGATACTGCATCATGAATTGGCGCTGGTACTGCTCGCACTGATGGTATTTGCCGTCAGTTGGGACAAACCCAACCAGACTGGCTGGTGGACGTATCTGGTGCTGTGGTCGATGCGCCTGTCGGCCAAGCTCAATCTCTTCCTTGGTGTGCGCAATTTGTCCGAGAATTTCCTGCCTGCGCATCTCGCGTATTTACAGAGCTATTTCACGCGCCGTTCGTGGAACTGGCTCATGCCGGTATCCGTCACCGCAGCGACCGCCGTGCTGGTGCCACTCTGGATGGCGGTCTCGGTGCAGCCGCAGGATGCTTTCGCTGCCACGAGTCTTTGTCTGGTGGCCGGCTTACTCACGCTCGCCGTCATTGAGCATCTGTTCATGATTCTGCCTTTGCCGACCGCGTGGATGTGGAAGTGGGGCATGCGCGAGGAAGTCTGATTTTTTTCAAACGCCTCGCGGCAAGCTATCCCTGTTTACCGTTGTTTACCCCAGTTCTTCTTCCATATAAGCCTTCACCACGTCATCGAAACTGGCGTCGTGCACGAAGCCCATTTTTTCGGCGCGTGTGGTGACAAAATCACCCGGCCAGGTACGCACCAGTTTCATGATCGCGGGATCTTCTTTCCATTTCACCAGTTTCATGGTGTCCGCACCGGCGACACGTCCCATCGCAGCTACCATCTCGCCAACGGTGGTGGTCAGGCCTGGCAAATTCACCGCACCCGCAGAGCCAAATGCGGCACCGTCGAGTTCATGCGCATGAATCAGGTTGTGCACGGTGCTGCGCGGTGACAAAGCCCAGACCTTGGTGTCCGGTGGTACCGGGCATTCCGACACCACGCCATTCAAAGGTTCGCGGATGATGCCGCTGGCAAAACTCGACGCGGCCTTGTTCGCTTTGCCGGGCCGTACCGTCACGGTGGGCAGGCGCAGCGAGCGACCATCAACGAAGCCTTTGCGGCTGTAATCCGTCACCATCAATTCACACATGGCTTTTTGCGCGCCATACGAACCTTGCGGTGTCGCCGGTGTGGTGTCGAGCACCTTGGGTGGCAGGTCACCACCAAACACGGCCACGGAGCTGGTGAATACCAGGCGCGGCCGGTTGCCATTCTTGCGGGCCTGTTCCAGCAGAATGCGGGTCGCATCGAGATTGATGCGCATGCCCAGATCAAAATCGCTTTCCGCTTCACCACTCACGACAGCGGCCAGATGAAAGACTGATTGTACGGAGGGCGTGAGCGCCTTGGCAATCACAGCAGCATCAGCGGCATCGCCGGTCATGATCGTGATGCGTGAATCATCGAAGCCTTGTGCTGCCACCTGATCAAGCAGCGTGATGCGGGAGATTTTTTCGGCTTGTCCCGGAGGCCCGGCCAGCGTGCCACGCGCCAGCAGTTGTCGCGCCAGTTTCGAACCCAAAAAACCTGCGCCACCCGTGATCAGGACTTCCATGTTTGTCTCCATTATTGTTGTGATTGAACTAAGAGGCTCGAATAAAAAACCGCTAGCGTTGTTGCGCCGTCTTGCCGTACAGCAGTACTGTCTGCGACCGCGCGTCTAGCCAGCGACTTTTTGTTCGAGCCTCGACGCAAAAGGATAAGGGCAGGGCTTGTATCATGGCAACTTAATTTCACTTTTTGCGAGCCCGCATCATGCCGAAATTTGCCGCCAATCTGAGTTTCCTGTTCAATGAAATGCCCTTTATGGAACGCTTTGCTGCCGCCGCTGCGGCAGGCTTCCGCGGGGTGGAGTATCTCTTCCCCTACGACGAAGACAAAGAAGCGGTGGCGCGGGCGCTGCGCGACAGCGATCTGGAAAACGTCCTGTTCAATTTGCCGCCCGGTGACGGGGCGGCCGGCGAGCGTGGACTCGGCGCGCTGCCCGGACGTGAACAGGATTTCCGCGATGGCGTGGCACGAGCGCTGGACTATGCCATGGCTGCCGGTACCAAGCGACTGCATGCGCTGGCGGGCATCGTGCCTGCCGACGCCGATCGGGATCGCTGCCGCCAGACTTTCATTGCCAACTTGCGTTATGCGTGCGAACAGCTGGCGCCGCATGGCATCACGCTGTTAATCGAGCCAATCAATACGCGCGACATGCCGGGGTACTTTCTGAATTATCAAAAAGACGCGCATGCATTGCTGGCTGAGGTCGGTGCGCCTAACCTGAAAGTGCAGATGGATTTCTATCACGCACAAATCATGGAGGGCGACATCATCAGCACTTTCCGGCGCCATCTGCCGGATATTGGTCATGTGCAGATCGCCAGCGTGCCCGAGCGGCATGAGCCTGATCTGGGTGAACTCAACTACCCGTGGCTGTTCGCGATGATGGATGTCGCTGGCTATGACGGCTGGATCGGTTGCGAGTACCGACCGCGTCACGGCACCGCGACCGGTCTGGAGTGGTTAAGGTCAATTCAGCCTTCTTGATGGCGTTCAAGTGCCGATTCAAGCATTTCCGCTATTTCAAGGTCCCTCGCTTTGTTTGCCTGATCGATCAGCGCCTGCGATAAGCCCGCGTTCGGACCCGCACCATACTTGAGAAGTAACCGGACCGCGATGATGTCACCCTGCCGTACGGCAAGCGTCAATGCGGTATCACCTTCTCTGGAAAAATTGACGTCAGCGCCAAATTCCAACAGCAACTTGAGGCCGGCATGAAACTGATAATGGGTCGCCACCAACAAAGGCGTGTCGCCACCGATATATTTTTCATTAGGATTGGCGCCGCGCCGCAACAGCCGTTCCAGTAATGCCGGGTCCCTGCGGGGGAGTGATGCGAGAACCGGGCCACCGCCTGCCGGGTCGGTCTGACTCAGATCCACGCATTTCTCGAGTATCGCCTCAACGATCATTCTTGCGTCCTCGTTTTGTGCTGCACTCCAACACAGGGCCGACACGATAGGTACGACTTTCGCCGAGGCAGGTGGGTTGATACTCGCTGGCTGCTCTGCGAGAAGGCGTTTTACGCCGACCAGGTCTCGGCGTTGAATTCGCGTATCCAACAGCTCGACGATCGCCTGCCGCCAGGTTGCGGCAAGATGCCGCTCCTCGGTGCTTGTCTCGATGGCGGATAGAAAAAAATCGGCGATGTCATTTGCCGACCCTTTCAGTCGTCGACCTAGCCCGGTGGGCCTGAGATCATCGGCTATTTTGGGGGCATTAAGCACCAGCGGCGCCTGCAGATCGCCGCCCAGCAAGCGCATACCATCCCCGCGACGGCTCCCGACCAGATAAAACAATCGCCTCGGATCAACTGGGACATCATGCTGAGCGCAGTGGCTGATATAGGCTGCTGCTGACTCCAGGGCGGCATGGTAATGCGAAGCCAGAACGGGCTTCGAACCCGAGTACAGAATAATGTAGGCCGAATTCCACAAAGGGCTGTGCGGCAGTATTTCCTCGGTCAGCACGCCAGCCTCGCAGCTCATCACATGCAAGATCGGCAGCGGTAGAAGGACTTGTTGTCGGCACTCATGTATTTTTCCCGCTTGCCTTACCAGCTGTTCGAGGAAATTCGCAGTGCTCACATGACTTTCGTCTGATTCGTTGAACATCAATTTATGTTGGTTGTTCATCGCCAGATGGCCATGTATATGCATCAGCAAGTTGGTGCCTTGCGTGAGCTGGGGGGCGAGATGATCGATCAGAGTTTTAGCTGATTTTGCTTGGTCGCCAGGTCCGATGGACATCAGGTTGAGGCCGGACGAGGCCAGAATTTTGCGTTGCGATGCGAGTATTGGCTCGGGAAACCCGTTGCCGGCAGCAAAAATAAAGGGGCTTTTTTTCGTGGAATCTTGCTGACCCGATCCCGGGCTTGAAGTCGGGCTGGCGCTTGGCAGAGCATTCATCGCATTCCTCAAAGGCGGAGTTTTTTGAAGTAAGTACGAAAAATCAGTGCGGCCAGACAAGTCTTTAGTTCCGGTACCCGTAAAAAAGGCCGCGTATCGCGGCTTTCGTGTATCGATTGGATTAACAAGCCGGCTGATTCAGAACGAAATACCCTGTCCAGCCGCGGGTTCGCCCAGCGCTTTGTCGTAGCGCGGTGTTGGATGCACATCCAGTTCTGTTCGGAATTCGGAGGGGCGGTGCAGCAAGCGCAATTCATCGCCGACAATTTCCGTGGTGTGCCGCTCGACTCCATCCTTGCCCGTCCATTTGCGGGTTTGCAAATGGCCTTCGACATACACCAGCGCACCTTTTTTCAAATGCTGACCGGCCATCTCGGCCAGTCGTTTATAAAGCACAACACGATGCCATTCCGTTGCGTCGCGACGGGCACTGGTCGATTTGTTTTTCCATCCCTCGCTGGTTGCTACGGACAAGTGCGCGACGGGTTCGCCGCTGTTCATGGTGCGTATATCGGGGTCGTGGCCAAGATGGCCGATCAGTAAAGCCTTGTTCAGTGTTCCAGTCATGGTGAGATCCTTGGTGTTGTTGGCGGGGTCTATCCTCAGATGTAAAGCCAGGCTTGTCGTCAGACGTGTATGTCCTCGCTCAAAAGTTTGATGCGGGCTTGTGCGTGTCGGGTATCTGTCTGGCACGCAGTTCATTGCATTGAAATGCCATCTATCCGAAGAACTTCCGACGCTGTAGTAGCCCTGATGTCTACGGAGAATGTGCCCGTGTGTCCAAGCCCGTTCATTTGGACAGATAACTTGTCGGAAGGGTCACTTGGAATGTCGACTTTTTTGTGTCTGTACGCAAGGTATGTACGACCGACAAAGAAGAGTGACCTCACGACTACATGATTTACAAACGCATCGTAGTCATCGCAGCCACCGTAGTACGGGCAAGCCAGAACAGAGCTGCAGAATTTAGCGAAGCTTTCTTAAGAAATTAGCTGCTGTTTCATTAAGTTTGTACGCGCCATCATGCGCCAGTAGTTGTGCAGCGGTGTTTTGGCTAGACCCCCATTGACCTACGGAGGACACCTTGGAAAGACCCGGAATTCTGTTAACAGCGCGTGCCCGTGCCGGCAGGGAAGTTGCCGGGCGCCCGGATATTTTTGCTGCGCTGCCTTCCGATGTGCAGCGGGTGCTGCGCAATACTTATGCGCTGCTGTCCCTGACCCTGCTGTTTGCCGCGGGTATGGCGGCACTCAGCCTGAGTCTTGCGCTGCCCGTGCCCGGCATTATCGTCACGCTGGTCGGCTACTTCGGCTTGCTGTTTGCAGTCCACAAGCTCAAGAACAGTGCCTGGGCCTTGCCGGCGGTGTTCGCGCTCACCGGCTTCATGGGCTATACGCTGGGCCCGGTGCTTGCCCGCACGCTGAGTTTGCCGGGTGGCGCGACTACCATCGCACTGGCGCTTGGGGCGACCGGCGCGATCTTCCTCGCCCTGTCGGTTTGGGTGCTTGCCACGCGGCGCGATTTCAGCTGGATGGGCGGCATGCTCTTCGCCGGTATGGTGGTTGCCATCCTCGCTGGCCTGGCGGCAGTTTTCTTTCAGATGCCCGCGCTTGCGCTGGCCGTTTCAGCGATGGTTGCCCTGTTGTCAGCCGGACTGATCTTGTTCGAGACGAGCGCCATAGTGAACGGCGGCGAGAACAACTATGTGATGGCTACGGTCAGCCTGTTTGTGTCGCTCTTTAATTTATTCACCAGTCTGCTTCACTTGTTCGGTTTTGGTTCGAACGAATAGGCAGACGGCTTGCGGAGGTAATACCTATGAAATGTCCAACCTGTGTCAGTACCTTGCTCGTGATGAGCGAGCGCCAGGGCGTCGAAATCGACTACTGTCCCCAGTGTCGTGGTGTCTGGCTGGATCGTGGCGAGCTCGACAAGCTGCTCGAACGCGCTGATGTACAGGCCGCGACACAGCCGCCGGCACAAGCGGCACCCTACCGAAATGAGCGTCATCAGGCGCCATCGTATCCGTCAAGGGAGTATGAGCAATCGTATTCTGGCCATAAGAAGCACTACAAACACAAATCATGGCTTAGCGAGATCTTTGATTGACCTTCGACATTGCCGACCGGTGGAATAGCCCGTAAGGACTGCGCTGCCCGGCGACAGTTCGCTGATGGTGACCTCCCCCAGTTCGACGGAAAGTGGCGCATATCTTTCAAAAACTACGTCGAAATATTTCCTGATGTCCTCAGATGAGGTGATCAGAGTTTGGGTGCTTGTGCCGAAAAAGCTGGCGTCACCGGCGAATGGCGTAACGACGCCGTTGAGGTTGTTTCGATTGAGCGCTGCTTGGCGAAGTCAGGGTTCTCGTGTTTCTGACACAAGACGGATTGAGAGGCGCAGGAAAGGGTGAAGAAAGGGCTACTGAGGAATATGAAGCGATACTGATCCGAATGCAAGTCTGAAGCAATATCGAACCGGTACAACTAGGCCAGAAGCCAAGGGGTGCAAAGTCGCTGATACGGATGTTCTTATCATGGGTCACTAAGCTACTTCGACATCATCGACTTGAGAACAGTGTCTTTCAAAATGTAATGATGAAATAACGCTGCCCCCGCATGGACGCCAGCTAGCCACATCAATAAATCGGCAAGGACTGGGTGAAGGTCAAGCAATAGCTCACCCGCTTTTTCCATTGTCCCGATCGGAAGCATGATCGTCGTATTTCCAAGGAGATTTAATTCATCACCATTAAGCCAAATGCCGAACGCTGCCGTTAAAGGAACGGCGAGCAACAAAAAATAGAGCGCAGCTTGAATCGTCTTGGCGCTGATGGAAATGAGGGTCGACATGGGAATGTCTAAGCGCGGCTGGGCAAAAAGCATCCAGGCAATGCGAAAAATACTTAAACTAAATACGATGAGTCCCAATGTTTCGTGGACCTGCACGCTCAAGTTACCAACCAAATTTTCCGCTTCATCGAGATCTTCCGGGCCAAGGATGAAAGTCGCCACCACAAGCAGTACGGTCAGCCAGTGAACCCATCGAGTTACAGCGTTGTAGCGGGTTTTCATATATTGCAAAACAGGGTAGCTGAATGCTTAACGATAGGCCAAAGCCAGCACTATTCTTTAACTTGCACCAAGCTATGCTGTCGCTGCTGCTGATTTTCAACAGCATCACACCAAATCCAATCACAACAAACCAATATCAGTCCGGCATTGCAGAACGATGAAAGCTGATGATGCGCCAATGATCGTCACGCAAGGCCACCACGACACTTAAGCGGCCTATCCCTTCGACCGACTTACCGTTAAGCGTGACTTGCCAATTGTCGTAACCCGTAATCACAGCGCTGTCCGGCGACAGCTCGCTTACGGTGACCGACCCAAGTGCTGCCCTGAGTGGCGCATAGTTTTTGAGTACGACGTCGAAGTATTCTCTGATGCCTTCAGATGAGCTGACCAATGTTTGCGTGCTTGTGCCAAAGAAGCTCACGTCAGGGGCAAAAATTGCGACAATCGCCTCAAGGTCATGGCGATTAACTGCGTCAATCCACGCATGAAGTGCGCTTAGCGCGCCGTTTTGATGCTCAGTGATGGAAGAAGATTCTGGGTGCGAGA
>JBILCO010000072.1:0-7968 GCA_044353075.1 Burkholderiaceae bacterium | reverse complement strand
AGTCACCGCCGCCCCGTACTCCGCAGGTCGATGCACATAAGCGGTCTGCAAACCACAGCTGCGCGCTGCCAGCAGATCATCTTCGTGGGTGGCGACCATCATCACGTCCTGCGGATTCAGATCAAATAATTCAGCCACGCCCAGATAGGTTTCAGGATCCGGTTTGTAATGCCGGAACACTTCAGCCGACAGGATCAGATCCCAGGGTAATTTCGCATGCTTGGCCATGTTCGCCAGCAGCGACAGATTCCCGTTCGAGAGTGTGACGATGGTGAAGGCAGATTTCAGGCGCGTGAGCCCTGAGACGGTATCAGGCCACGGATCGAGCCGGTGCCAGGCGCGGTTGAGATGCTGGCGACCGGCTTCGTCGAGATCGATGTTGAAATCACTTAGCAGTCGATCCAGAATCAGGCGGTGCAGGTCATCGATTTTTGTCCAGCCCAGCTTACCGCTGCGAACTTCCGCCATTGCAGGCTGATAGCCGGCACGCCAGGCGCTAGCGAAGGCATCGCCATCAATGCCGGGCATGATCTCTTCCGCTTCGCGGCTGATCGATCCATGCCAGTCAACGACAGTACCGAAGACATCAAAAGCCAGAACGGCGGGGCGGTGCATGTGCTTATCGCTTTTGATACTGGGTGCCGCCAAACAGCATCTCGCGAGCCTTGTCGTCCACCAGCGGCTTGCGCAGATGCGTGAGCACTTCGACACCGCGCTGCACTGCGGGCCGTTCGGCAATCTCGTCATGCCAGCGTTTGGCGTTCGGATAATCTGCCCAGTCGATACCCTGATTTTTCCAGGAGCGGGTCCACGGGAAGCAGGCGATGTCGGCGATCGTGTAGTCATCGCAGGCAATGAAACGATACTTTTCCAACTGACGATCCATGACGCCGTAAAGCCGTTTGGCTTCATTGGTGTAGCGCGTCACCGCGTACTCGATCTGTTCGGGCGCGTAGATGCGGAAGTGGTGTGCCTGACCCAGCATCGGGCCGAGGCCACCCATCTGAAACATCAGCCATTGCAGTACGGTGAATTTTTCCCGGTCAGTTTTCCCCAGAAAGCGGTTCACCTTGCTGGCCAGATAAACGAGGATCGCACCCGATTCGAATAGCGAGATCGGTTGGCCATCCGGACCATCCGGGTCAACGATGGCGGGAATTTTGTTGTTCGGCGAGATGGCAAGGAATTCAGGTTTGAACTGATCACCCTCGCCGATATCAATGTTGTGTGCGCGATAGGGCAGGCCACATTCTTCGAGCATGATGTGTACTTTGTGGCCGTTCGGCGTGGCCATCGAATAGGCTTCGATCATCTTCTTTTCTCCCAATAAAAAGTGCCGGACGGCCGGCACTTTGTAGTTGACGCTGAATTGTCTCTGCCCAGACTCGGTCTTATGACCGCGTCACAGGCAAATCAATACTTTCACCCGGCAGGCTAACGTATTTTGCAATCTCCAGTTTGGCGATCGCATTACGGTGCACTTCATCCGGACCATCGGCAATCCGCAGCGTGCGGTTGTGCGCCCAGAGCTGCGCCAGAGGGAAATCGTCCGAGACACCGCCACCACCGTGCGCCTGAATCGCCCAGTCAATCACTTGCTGTGCCATCACGGGCGCCAGCACTTTGATCATCGCAATTTCGCTCTTGGCGAATTTGTTACCGACCGTGTCCATCATGTACGCCGCCTTCAGCACCAGCAGCCGCGCGCTGTCGATCATGATGCGAGATTCGGCGATACGCTCACGCCAGACGCCTTGCTCTGAGACTTTTTTACCGAAAGCCACGCGAGCATCAATACGACGACACATCAGTTCCAGTGCGCGTTCGGCCGTACCGATGGCACGCATGCAGTGGTGAATACGTCCCGGTCCGAGACGGCCCTGGGCAATCTCAAAACCGCGGCCTTCACCGAGCAGGATGTTTGATGCCGGTACGCGCACATTATCGAAAGTGACCTCGCAATGCCCGTGCGGCGCATCGTCATAACCAAACACGGACAGCGGACGAACGACGGTGACGCCCTTGGCATCCGAGGGTACCAGGATCATCGACTGCTGTGAGTGGCGAGGCGCGTTTGGATCGGTCTTGCCCATCAGGATGTAGATCTTGCAGCGCGGGTCACCCGCACCGGAGGTCCACCATTTACGGCCATTGATCACATACTCGTCACCGACACGCTCGATGCGTGTGCTGATGTTCGTGGCATCCGAAGAGGCAACATCCGGCTCGGTCATGGCGAAGGCGGAGCGGATTTCACCGCGCAGCAAGGGCTCCAGCCACTGGCGCTTATGCTCTTCGGTGCCGTAGCGCTCGATGGTTTCCATATTGCCGGTGTCAGGTGCGGAGCAGTTGAACACTTCCGGCGCCCAAGGGATGCGGCCCATGATTTCGCACAGTGGCGCGTAGTCGAGATTGGAGAGTCCCTCGGGCGCGCGCTCGGACTTGGGCAGGAACAGATTCCATAAACCTTCTTTGCGAGCGATGGGCTTGAGCTCTTCAATGATTTTGGTGGGTATCCAGCGATTGCCTTTTTCCAGGCCATTGCGGTCAACTTCATCCTTGTACGCGCGCTCGTTCGGATAGATGTGTTGATCCATAAAGCGCAGCAATTTTTCGCGTAACGCCTGGCAGCGTTCTGAATATTCAAAGTCCATGGTCGTGTCTCCTCGCCTTTTGGGTAATGATGTCGGTGGTTTTATTTTGTTCAGATGCTGCGCTTGCCGGAGGCGTATTCCCAGCCCATCTCGGCCATCGGACGTGCGGCCTGTCCGTTCCTTAGCGCTTCTTCGCTCGATGCGGTGCCGTCCTGATAGCGTTTCATGATGCCCTGCAGGATGCCCGCCATGCGAAACATGTTGTAGGCTAGATAGAAGCGGAAATCATCCTTGTTGATGGCAATGCCGGTACGCTCGCTGTAACGGGCGATGTACTCATCTTCCGAGGGAATGCCCAATGATTTAAGATCGAGCCCGCCAATGCCACGGAACAGACCGGGCTCGATATGCCAGCTCATGCAGTGATAGGAAAAATCGGCCAGCGGATGACCGAGTGTGGACAGCTCCCAGTCCAGCACAGCCAGAATGCGCGGCTCGGTGGGGTGGAAAATCATGTTATCCAGACGGTAGTCGCCATGCACGATGGTTGTGATTTCGCCAGCGGGAATATGCTGCGGCAGCCATTCGATCAGATGGTCCATAGCCGGAATGGATTCTGTTTCGGCCGCTTTGTATTGGCGAGTCCAGCGATCGATCTGGCGACCAAAATAATTGCCGGGCTTGCCGTAGCTTTCTAGTCCCACTGTCTTGTAATCGGTGCGGTGCAGCTGAGCGATCACGCGATTCATTTCATCATAGTGTGACGCACGGTCAGCTGCGCTCATGCCGGGCAGTGACTGATCCCAGAGTACGCGCCCTTCGATAAACTCCATGATGTAAAAAGCGCGGCCAATGACAGACTCGTCATCACACAGAGCATACTGGCGCGCTGCCGGAAAGCCGGACTTGGACAGCGCATCCATCACACGAAATTCACGGTCAATCGCATGCGCCGAGGGCAGCAGCTTGTCGGCGGGTGCGGGTTTGGTGCGCAGTACATAGCGCTGGCTACCTGCAGTGAGCTTGTAGGTGGGATTCGATTGCCCGCCTTTGAACTGCTCAATCTGCAAATCACCCGAGAACCCCGCGACATGCTCGCGCATATAGGCTGAGAGGGCGTTGAGGTCGACTTTCAGTCGTTCAGTAACGGGCTTGGTGCCCATGAATTCTTCGTACATTGCTTCAGTCTCCTGCTGGTTTCCGTTGTGTGGATCTGTTTTGTGGCTGTGTTAATGCATCGGATGTGCTGCATTACAAGCCACGGGCTTTTCGGTATTGATGAAAAAGTGCTTCCATGGTGGTGCCACGCGATTCTGCCTGCAGAGAGGAGATCGGTGAATAATTCATGATCCGCACGACCCAGTCATGTGCTTGTTCACCCACATCCATCGCATTGATGCAGCCGGCGGTTTGCGCAAGATTGCCCATGAAAATACGCTGGCCAGTCAGGGCATAAGACAAAATCGCGCGATTGACTCCACCATGCAGCACCAGCAGCACGGTGTCCCAGTCGCTGTCGGTGCGCAAGCGATCAATTGCCGGATGCACGCGATCCATCAGCTCGCCCACACTCTCGCCTCCGAGGAAACGCTTGTCTTCAGGTGCAATACCTTCGAATGCGCCGGTGAACGCCTCTTTCAGTTCAGCGTCCGGGATCGCCGACAAGCGGCCGCCACGGATTTCCACCAGATCAGACCATTCCTGAAGATCGATCGCCTGACCTGTCTCGGCCAGGACGCGCGTGGCAGTTTCCACGGTGCGTGGGAGTCCCGAAATGATCACGCGATCAAAACGTATACCGGCCTGAGAAAAAATTTTACCGGCAGCAGTGGCCTGCTCGCGGCCTTGTGCATTGAGCGGTACCGATTCCGGTAAGAAGGGTTTGCCTGCACTGTCAAAATAAGTGACGCTGCCATGCCGCATTAGAAAGATGCGGCGTCTGTGATTGAAGCTCATCGGTAGTGCGGCTTTCTTTTTTCGAGGAAGGCGGTAATGCCTTCGAGTCCGTCACGATGATGCAGGCTGTCGACGAAACTTCGCTTTTCTGCATCAAAGTGGGCGGGCAGGGTATTGGAGGGAGCCTCGCGTAGTAGCGATTTGATATTACCAACGGCATGTGGGGAGAGCGCGGCCAGCGCATCGCTCCAGTCCAGCGCGGAGGACAGTGCCTCGCCGTCGGCAACGACACGATTGACCAGTCCGCACTGATGGAGGCGCTCGGCAGTCACGGCCTGGCCTTCGATCAGGATTTCGCTGGCCAGCTGCCGTGGCAAGGCCTGCGAAAGAAACCACGATGCGCCGCCGTCGGGGGTCAGACCGACCTTGACATAGGCCATCACGAATTTGGCGGAGCGGGCCGCGACGATCAGGTCGCAGGCTAGCGCCAGTGAAAATCCAGCGCCGGCCGCCGGGCCTTCAACGGCGGCAATCACGGGCTTGGTACAGTCGCGCAGTGCCTCGATCCAGCCATGTAGCTGATCGATGGATTCCGCTTGTACCGAGGGTGACTTGGCGCGGTTTTCCAGAAGACGGTTGAGATTGCCCCCGGCGCAAAAGACATCGCCAGCACCGGTCAGCACGACGGCACGGATCTCTGGATCGCGCTCCGCAGTGGACAAGGCTTCGATTCCGGCAGCATACATGTCCGGATGCAGTGCATTTTTTGCCCCGGGATTGGACAAAGTGAGGATCAGCGTGGCATCACGGCGTGAGGCAAGCAGTTCGGCGGGCATGAAAACGGGCTCGGGTTGCAGGTTGGATCGGGGTGATAAACTGCGTCGCTTTGCATTGTAACCGCAGCCTGTTTCGCCCCCTCATTTCTCCAAGGAGTCCCGATGCTTACCCTGTGTGGTTTCGCCGCCAGTAATTATTACAATAAAGTCAAGTTGGCTTTACTCGAGAAGGCCGTGCCTTTTGAAGAAAAACTGGTCTGGACAGATCGTTCACCTGCGCTTTACGAAAAATCGCCGCTGGGCAAAGTGCCATTTTTTGAAATAGGTGACCAGACTTTGTGCGAATCTCAGGTCATGCTCGATTATGTGGAAGCCATCCATCCCGAAAACCCGTTAGTGCCCTCCGACCCTCTGGCGGCAGCACGCGTACGCGAACTGATTCAATTCATCGAACTGCATCTGGAACTGGTGGCGCGTGAACTCTTCAGCGAGGCTTTTTTCGGTGGCAAAGTGTCCGACGAAACCAAAACTCGTGTGCAAAAAGTACTGAAGCGGCATGCGGCGGCATTCGGACGTTTTGCGCGCTTTGATCGTTACATTGCAGGTGCCGAATTCACGATGGCTGATTGCGCTGCGGCGTTTCACTTACCGATGGTGAGTCATGCCACCAAAGCGATCTATGGCGAAGACGTGCTGGCCGCTTATCCGGTCAGAGATTATGTGCAGTTTCTTCTCGAGCGGCCGACGATGAAGAAAGTGAATGATGAGCGCAAGCTTGGCGCAGTGGCGCTAACGGAGTTTTTCAAAAAATAATGCGTATCGATCATCGTCTTCTCTGACGTTGATCGACATCAAGATGAATGAAGGCATATTCGTGAAAGCGGGTATGCCTTGTTTTTTTGTTCTCAAGATCATCAGGCTTTACTTTTTTCTTTAAAAAATGTGTTGAAATTTTTTCCATTGACATAGAGGCTCTGTGAAATTTTCGAAATACTTTCACTGAAGTGTTTCAAAAAACACGAATCCGAAATTTTTTAATCGACAGTAAAAAATCTTCCTGCAAGACTTCGTAGCACGGGTGATGAGCATCGTTTCCGTTTGAAACGGGATCGTTCGACAGTGCTCACGCCACCGCTGGCGTGCATTAAGAAGGGAGTCATAGTCGATGAGAATCCACCTTCGGTTGTCCTGTCTGATTTATGGTGCGCTAATCAGTGCAAATGCCAGCGCACAGATCCGGGCCGATGCCAGTGCGCCCGCCGATCAACGCCCGACGATCCATCAAACAGGGAACGGTGTTCCCCTCGTCAATATCCAAACGCCCACTGCCGCTGGTGTTTCGCGCAACAGTTACAGCCAGTTCGATGTCAGCAACCAGGGTGCCATCCTCAACAACAGCCGCAGGCACACGGCCACCCAGCTCGGCGGCTGGGTCGACGGCAATCCGTGGCTTGCCAAGGGTGGCGCTCGCGTCATTTTGAATGAAGTCAACAGCACGAACCCGAGCCACTTGAATGGCTGGATTGAAGTCGCCGGTCAGTCGGCGCAAGTGGTCACTGCCAATCCGGCCGGCATCACCTGCAACGGCTGCGGTTTCATCAACACCCCGCAAGCAACGCTAACCACCGGCACCCCCATGCTCGATCAAGGCTATCTCACCGGCTATCGCATCGAGGGTGGGCAGATCACCATCGAAGGGCTGGGCCTGGATGGCCGCCAGGCGGATGCGCTCACTATTCTCACGCGCAGCGCGGCAATCAATGCGGGCCTCTGGGCACAACGCGTCAATCTGGTTACCGGCACCGGTCAGGTAACCGTCGATGCCAACGGTCAGCCGGTGGATATCCAGCCCATCATCATTTCACCGCTGCCGCAGAATTTAAAAACCGAACGCGCTGGCAGTACAAACAACGATCTCGCTGCACCCCTGTTTGCGCTCGATGTCACGTATTTGGGCGGCATGTACGCCGGCAAGATCTTTTTAATCGGTAGCGAACAGGGCTTGGGTGTCAATAACGCCGGCGCTCTTCAGGCAGCTGAGCAACTGACGCTACACAGCAATGGCTGGCTGACGACCAAGGGGACGATGACCGCGCCTGAGCTGGATTTGAAGATCAACGGGGCGATGGCTAACGAAGGGCTGATCGCTGCTCAACGCAGGGCAAGGATCGCGACCGCCAGCTCGCTGACCAACACGGGGACGATCGAGAGTCAGCAGGCGCTCACGATCCAAGCGGCGACGCTGACGAACCGCAGCGAAGTCAGCAGTCATAAGGTTAGCACTAACAACGACAGCAGTAACAACATCAGCAGTAACAACATCAGCAGTAACAACATCAGCAGTAACAACATCAGCAGTAACAACATCAGCAGTAACAACATCAGCAGTAACAACGTCAATAGCGACAGTACCGACCCTTTGCCGCAGGGCGGCTTGATCGATGGCCGGACCGTCTTCATCAACAGCCCCCAGATCCACAATCTCGGTGAGGGTCGTATTTATGGCGATGATCTCGCGCTGCAGGCCGACACGCTGATCAATTCTGGCGAGACGATCAATGGGCGCACCGTCGCCCCCGTGATCGCTGCGCGACATCATCTGGCCATCGGCGTGGAGACGCTTGATAACCGGGATAGCGCACTCATCTTGAGTGGTGGCGATTTGTCGGTGGGCCGGCATGTTCAACAGATCAGCGATCCGT